>NZ_JRPT01000017.1:0-73849 GCF_000762865.1 Prevotella sp. S7 MS 2
GATTTGATGAATTCATCAAATCGCCCCTCTTGGTATATCGTATGTGAATTATACGCGTGCACCGTACTGTTGGTCAAGACCGAAGATAGCAGATTCGCCCATCTTCTTGATGCGGTCTACGATGCCACTTGCAGTAGCTTCCTCTTCCACCTGTTCGCGAACAAACTGCCAAAGGAAGTCTTGTGTAGCCTTATCGCCTTCGGCAATAGCCTTATCCAAAAGGTTATCGATGAACTTGCTTACATGGCATTCGTGCTTATAAGCGTCTTCGAAAGCCTCCAAAGGAGAGTTCCATGTCTGACGAACAGCAGCAATCTGGTTTACAGTAGCTGTTCCGCCACGCTTGATAATGTAGTTAGCCATTTGGTAAGCGTGGTCCATTTCTTCAGCCGATTGCTTTTTCATCCATGTTGAAAAACCCTCAAATCCCTCTTTCTCCATGTAGAACGACATTGAAAGATATAAGTTAGCAGAGTAAATCTCGTTTACTATCTGTCCGTTTAGCGCTTCTTGTAATGTTTCTGAAATCATAATAGTAATTGTATTAATTATTTATTTGGTGCAAATATACGAAAAAGAATCTATCGTTGTGTCGTTTCCTATAGAATTTTAATATTTTTATATTTGCATGTCGAAAAGAAGCCATTATGAATTCATAAAGGCAGGTTGCTCATCTAAAACTCTAAATTTCTTGCTCTTAACTCATCACTCCTCACCCAAAACTTGTCTATTTGTCAACTCAATACAATCTTCCTCTCTTTGGGATAGAGTTGAGGAGAAGTTATTGCAGGGGCGTATCAGCATCGCTGTTTGGGCTTTTCAGCAATGCTGCATGGGCTAGGCAGTAATGCTGAGAAGTGGTTGCAGCAATCTCACCCCGGCTCTTTCCCAAGGAGAGGGAGTATTGGATGTGGGATGAATTCTTTTGCTTGTGAGTCTATAAGTGGATGAGTTATGGGACAAGGCAGGCTAAGATATGTGCTCACATATAATTTATGGTAGCACGGTCAGTACTCCATCGGCTACGCGGAAGTGTACATCGCGGCCACCGAAAGGCATGCCATAGATACGGGTGGGGTCTTCTTGATAGTGCGGACGCGGGTCGAGTTCGAGCGAAGCTTGCAAGGCCGACAGTTCATCGGGGCTATACACCTCTTTTAATAGGTCGATATTCTCTACTCGGAGTCGCTTGATGGGCTGCCGATCTACGAATCCACTGCGGGCATCGGGGTGACAGTCGGCATACACTACGTAGGGTTTGATGTCGTAAATAGGTGTTCCATCCATCAAGTCAGCGCCTTCGACATGAATTACGGGGCCTTGTGTGGTGTTCCATTCCACATGTGACAGACGTACGCAGGAGAGTCCGATGTTATTCGGACGGAACGGACTACGCGTGGCAAACACACCCATCTTGACGTTTCCTCCGAGCAGTGGAGGTCGCACAACAGGACTGTTGGCACGCTGACGGTTGGCCGAAAACTCCCAAATGAGCCATAGATAGTCAAACTCTTCGATGCCTCTGAGCGAGTCGGCATTTCGATATTCGGGTGTAAAGACGATGGTGCCTTGCAGCGACGGAGCCAGTCCGCTCTGTTTGGGAATGCCGAACTTCGATGTAAAAGGTGAATGGAAAGTGGCTATTTGAATCATGTTATATGTCGGATTTTGGTTATATTTGCACGAAATTGAATCATGGAGAAATTACAAAACATACGGGCTATCGCCTTCGATGCGGACGATACGCTGTGGGATTGCCAGTCGCATTTCGACCAAGTAGAGCGTCGTTATTGTGAATTGTTGGCCGAATATGGTGGGGCAGAGGCTATTTCGGCTTCGCTCTTTGATGTAGAAACGGCCAATATGGACGACCTTGGCTATGGCGCGAAAGCCTTTATGCTGTCGTTGGTAGAAAATGCCGTGAAGGTGAGTGAGGGACAAGTAAAGGCCGAAATCATTGCCGAGATATTGCAACTGGGTCGCCAATTGCTGCATATTCATGCTCGTCCGTTGGCCGAGGTGCCCGATACGCTGGCTCGGTTGCGAGCCTGTGGGCGTTTTCGTATGGCTGTATTCACTAAAGGGGAGCTACTAGACCAAGAGAAGAAGTTACACCGATCGGGGCTGGAACCGTATTTCGACCAAGTCGCTATCGTCTCTGATAAGACGGAGAAAGCCTACCATCAGCTTTGTGAAAACCTAGGTGTGAAGACCGAGGAACTGGTGATGGTGGGCAATTCGTTCCGCTCTGATATAGCTCCAGTGCTCCAAATCGGTGGCAAGGCGGTGCATATACCGTTCCATGCGACGTGGCAACACGAGCACATGGAGGCTTTTGTACATGAGAATCTGCGGACGATTGAGCGGTTCGGTGAACTGCTCAATATCCTCTAATCGGCTAATACTCGGTCTTGCTGTCGCTCTGTTGCCATAGTTCGAAGGCTTCTCTAGCCTCTTCGGGTAGCAGTTTGATGAGTGCTTTTTGGCGGTATTGTGGTGCCAAAGAAATCTCGCGGTAGATGAACTCGTCGTCGAAGCCTATTCGGGCAGCGTCTTTGCGGTTGTTGGCATAGAAGATTCGGTCGATATGCGCCCAATAAATGGCTCCCAGGCACATCGGACATGGTTCGCAACTGGTGTAGATGTCGCAGCCTGTAAGGTCGAAAGTGCCCAGCTTGGCAGTCGCTTGACGGATGGCATTGACCTCTGCATGCGCCGTAGGATCGTGGTCAATGGTGACGCTATTGGACGCTTCGGCAATGATTTCACCATCTTTTGCGATGACGGCACCGAAGGGTCCACCACCGTTTTTTACACTATTTATCGACAAGGCAATGGCCTTGCGCATCAATTCTTTATCGCTCATAGCTTGTTATATTGATTGTAACTTTTTACCAAAGAAAGGCAAATGGGAGCAATGAAAACTTGTTTTCAAATTGCCGAATGCAGCCTTTCTTCTACAAAGATAGGAATCTTATTAGGCTTATCATGCTAATCGGCCTAATAATCTTAACTAACATTAACTCTAAAAAGGTAACATTTGTGCCTTTAGGAGTGTCTGAATCTTTCTACTTTTGCTACCGAAGAATCCTCAAAACCACGTGATAATGAAATATGTGAACGAGACTATCAGGCGACAAGACCGCCTCATGGACAAGGAAAGAGCTATCGAACTGCTGCGTACAAGTGAGTTCGGTGTGTTGTCAATGGCCGATGCCGACAGTACACCTTACGGTATTCCGGTGAACTATGTATGGGATGGAGCCGACAGTATCTATATTCATTGTGCGCCCGAAGGTCGCAAATTACGTATCATCAACAATCATAATAAGGTGTCGTTTTGTCTTGTAGGGCGTGTACACCTGTTGCCCGGACAGTTTACAACAGAGTATGAGAGCGTGGTGTTGACGGGTATTGCCCACGTGGGATTGGACGAAGAGGAGCGCATGAGGGCCTTACATCTACTTATAGATAAACTATCGCCCGACTTCAAAGAGATTGGAGATAAGTATGCTCACAAGAGTTTTCACCGCACAGAGATTATCCGTGTGGACTTCACGGAGTTCAGTGGGAAACGCAAGAAAGTGCATACTGCTGATTAAGAAGATAAAGAATAACAGGTAATTTAAGTTTTGCGAACTTGTGTATGGATAGAAGTTAGTGGGAGTAAAATCCTCTTTGAGGCTTGAAGTTAACAGACGTTTGTTTATTAACTCCTTTATTACTCCAACGTTTTTAAGACGTTTAACTTCCGGATAACTCCAAATTTGAGCATTCATGCGAAACTTATAAATAGTAATTTTAAGGTAAAAAGATTGATATGAAGACTATTTTGGATTTTGAACAGTGGCCACTCGACCTGCTCATCGACTATGTATTGAAGATTCACCATCGCGGTATTCGCGAGCAAGGACCGGAACTCCTAGAACAGTTACAGCGTGTGGCACTGGCTCATAAGGCTGATGCTCCCGACTTACAGAAGGTTGTCGACCACTTCAGAAACAGCCTTGAAGACCTTGATATGCACCTACAGAAAGAGGAAAATGTACTGTTCCCCTTCTGTATGGAGATGTATGAGTCTTATCGTAACGGCCAACAAGCACCGATGTTCCATTGCGGTTCGGTGCAAGGACCTATCTCTGTGATGATGGCCGAACATGCCGATGAGACCGAAAGACATAACCGTATAGCGCAATTGACAAACGATTATACGGCTCCTGAGGGTACCGATGACGATTATCGGGAGGCAATGAGAGGGTTGAAAGAGTTTCGTGAACACCTCGAAGAGCACACTACAGTGGAGAATGAGGTGCTGTTCCCGATGGCTATGCAAGTGGAAATGGCTGGAAGATAAATGTCTTTTTATTTTGAAAAGCCTGCAAATTAGTTTATCTTTGTAGCCTTAACAATTCACTAAATGAAAGATATTTGCTGCGTAGGCCATATTACTCGTGATAAGATAATCACTCCTAAGCAGACTGTAAAGATGGCCGGTGGAACGGCATTTTATTTTGCTTACGGTATTAATCAGCTTCCCCGAAAGGTGGACTTTCAACTCTTGACGAAGGTAGGGGAGGGTTCTATGGACGAGGTTGAGAAGATGAGACAGGCCGGAATTGAGGTGGTTTGCCATCCAAGTAAGCATACCGTGTACTTTGAAAACAAATATGGGGCTAACTCTAACAACCGAACGCAACGCGTATTGGCTAAAGCTGACCCATTCACAGTGGCTGAAATGTACGATATCGAGGCTAAAATCTTTCATTTAGGTTCGCTTCTCGACGACGACTTCTCGCCTGAAACGGTGAAATATCTATCCACAAAAGGACGTATATCTATTGATGTTCAGGGCTATTTGAGGGAAGTTCGGGGTGAGAATGTGCATGCTGTTGACTGGAAAGATAAGGAAGAAATACTGGCTTGCACAGATATATTGAAACTCAACGAGCACGAGATGACAGTCATATCCAACTCGAAGAACCCACGTACGGTGGCTATCCAGTTGCACGAAATGGGTGTCGATGAGGTAGTCATTACACTTGGAAGCTATGGTTCGTTGATTTATTCAGACGGCAAGTTCTATGAGATTCCTGCTTATAAACCTCAAGAGGTGGTCGACGCGACGGGTTGTGGAGATACTTATTCGGCCGGTTATCTGTATTGTCGGTCGCAAGGTTTGGACTGTTTAGAGGCCGGAAAGTTCGCCGCTGCCATGTGTACTTTGAAGCTAGAGCATTCAGGTCCGTTCGATAGAACGATAGAAGAAGTCGAAGAAATTATTCGTGCGGAGAGGCGCTAATGTCTTTTTGAAGATGTATCGCTAATGTCTCGGCATCGAATTCGATGCCGTTTTTCCCAACATATCGGCTTAAAGTGCCGTTTTCGGCCAACTGTTCGGAGGTGCCGATATGTAGTTTTCGCTCGCTATCCAATAACCATAAGCGGTCGGATAATTGCAAAGCTAGTTCTAAATCGTGTGTAGATAGGAATATCGTTTTATTGTGTTGCGCGGCCAATCGACGCAGCAGTTGCATCATGTCTACCTTGCTTGGAAAGTCGAGAAAGGCTGTCGGTTCGTCTAAAAATACAATAGGTGTCTGTTGAGCTAGCGCCTTTGCAATCATGATCTTTTGCCTTTCGCCGTCGCTCAGTGTCTGTATCATACGGTCACTCATGTGCTTCATGCCTACAAGAGTGAGTGCTTCGTCTACGGCTTGGCGGTCTTCGGAGTGCAATCTGCCCCAGAATCCTGTGTAAGGAGCACGTCCCATCTCTACCATCTCGCGTGCCGTGATGTTTTGGATAGTCATTTTTTGCGTGAGAACTACGCTGACCAACCGAGACAGTTCCGCATCGGAAAGACTTGACAACGGCTTTCCACAAATGTCTATACTGCCCTTTAACGGTGGTTGGAAGCCTGCTAATGTGCGCAAAAGGGTCGATTTGCCGACACCATTAGCTCCAAGCAAGCAAGTCAATTCGCCTGCCTGCAACGCGGCCGTCAAGTTGTTGGCCACCTCTTTTACATTGTTGCCTTGTCGATAACCTATTGCTAAGCCACAGAGTGTAATGGTTTCGTTCATATTTACAAAGTTAATGCAAATGAGTGCAATGGAAGTTAACTTCCTAATTGCCGAGTGCCGGTTAACTTCTACAAAGGTAGTGGAAACGTAAGACAATCAGAAATAAAAGCTCAAATACTTAATATGTTGAGCAAAACAACGGCATTATTGTGGGCTTCATCGTGTGCACTGTAAAGTAATGTCACGTCTCCTTGCTCGCTCTCTTGCCTTATCATCGTCTCAAAATCGGCAAAACGAGGGTTTGCTTGTAGTTCTTCTTGGTAACGACGAGCAAACTCTTCGAACTTCTCAGGGGCGTGTCCGAACCACTTACGCAATTCGTTGGTTGGCGCAATCTCTTTTTCCCATAAGTCTATATGGGCTGTTTCCTTCTTCAATCCGCGTGGCCATAGCCGGTCAACGAGAACCCGATAGCCGTCTGTATCGGCTACCGGGTCGTATATACGTTTGGTTTTTATCATTTAATCATGATGTCGCGTGCTTTCTGTAAACCCGATGCCAATGATACGGAAGTTGAGGTGTGTCCAATCTCAAAATTGTCGTATACAGGCGATTCAAGAGGTGAGCTGAATCCAGAAACGCTGTCAATCTTGCTTGAATCCAAGAACCCTTCGGCACGTCCGGTGAGCATCTTGTGCGGATAACTCTGGTGAGAAATATCAAAAACAATTTTATCTTCGGGAGCGTTGAATACGTAATGAAGCGCTACAGTAGCCTCTGTGAAACCCAAATTAGGGCCCACATGACCACCGTGCTGGCTCACGCGGTTCAAGATTCCGGCACGTATTTCATCGGCAACAGTGTTGAGTTGTTCTACAGAGAGTCCCTTCAAATCCTTGGGACTGTTGATTTTTTCAATATACATATGATGTTATAGTTTGTTTATCTTGCTTTTTAAATCTGATGATTCACGGTGCAAAGGTAAATAAAAGACTCGTGCATGATACTATAAATATTACATTTATAAGTACCAATATTACAGAATGATTTCTTGATTCAAATGATATTGGGCTTAAGCCGAAGCTTTGCAGGAAAGTAAGTAAGAGATTGTGGAATGATGAAAGGGGAAATTATGCAATTATTCCTAACTTAGTCTTATTTTTATTAAAAAGATGTCACGGATTCTAATATTATGTACAGGCAACAGTTGTCGTAGCCAAATGGCACATGGTTTCCTGCAATCGCTTGATAAAACATTGGAAGTCTGTTCGGCAGGCACACAACCTGCTGCCCATGTTAATGCTATGGCGGTATCTATGATGCAGGAGATAGGTATTGATATCAGCACCCATACGCCCACATCGGTAGAACGTTATCTAGACCAATGTTGGGATTATGTCATAACGGTATGTGATCATGCTAACGAGACTTGCCCTATATTCCAAGGTAAAGTGGGCAAACGAATGCATATAGGCTTTGAAGATCCCTCTAAGGTGACAGGCTCCCCGGATTTTATATACAATGAATTTGTTAGGGTTCGCGAAGAGATTAAGCGTGAATTCACAAAGTTCTATTTTACAGAGATTAATTCATCTGATTTGCCAAAATGTATATGTAGTAACGGCTAATATTCCATTCAATACGATATAAACATGTTACAGGCTTTTGCAGATTGGCTTTCCTTTCGTTGTATTGGACTAGATTCCCACAGTTCATTGGGCATCGCAGTCAATTTTTTCTTTTATGATACGATGAAGATTTTATAGTTACTCTTCTTTATCAGTATCATCATGGGTATCGTCAATGCTTATTTTCCGATAGAAAGATTGCGCAATTACCTTGTCAACCATAAACTTTATGGTATGCAATATGTTCTGGCTTCGGTCTTTGGTGCAATCACTCCATTCTGTTCTTGTTCGTCTATTCCTCTTTTCATCGGCTTTGTGAAAGGCGGCATTCCATTGGGAGTGACGTTGGCTTTCCTCATTACTTCACCCTTAGTCAATGAGGTCGCTGTCGCTATGTTTCTTGGAACATTCGGTTTCCGAATTACAATAATTTATGTATTGAGTGGGTATCTTGCTTGGCGTAGTCGGAGGATTTATACTTAACAAGATACATCTAGATAACTATCTGAGCGAATGGGTTAGGCATATCCAACAGAATTCCACTGTCCAAACAGAAGAATGGGAGCACGACCATGTTACTTTTGTTCAGCGGATGCCATCTATCATCCGCGAAGCATGGAATATTGTGAAAGGTGTCATCATCTATATTTTTGTAGGAATTGGAATCGGGGCAGCCATGCATGGGTATGTTCCGGAAGGCTTTTTCGCTGAATATATGGCAGCTAATCAATGGGTTGCAGTGCCACTCAGCGTCATATTGGCTGTCCCCATGTATGCTAATGCCGCAGGAATTGTACCTGTCATTCAAGTGCTTGTGGCTAAAGGTATTCCCATGGGTACAGCCTTGGCGTTCATGATGGCAGTAATAGGACTTTCGTTACCGGAAGCTACACTGTTGAAAAAAGTCATGACGTGGCGACTCATTGGTATTTATTTTGGGACAGTCACACTTTTTATCGTGATACTAGGCTACTTCTACAACTTTATATTTAGTCTGTAGAAAAAGAACATTCCATTCTTCTCATCTTTATTCCACTATCACCTCGTCGAAGAAGAAACGGGATTTTTGGCCGGGACGGACGTGGGATGGGGGACAAATACCAGCTCCACGCACTTGTATCTTGACATATCGAGCCTTTGATTGGAAGGCGAAAGAAAGGTCTTCACGGAAAGTTCCATCGGCAAACAAGTCGGCTTCATCGCACTGGTAGGTTGCTATGGGACGGAACTTTCGCCCATCCTTAGATGCCAAAACGTCTATTTGAGCCGGCCGATGTACGGCTACTCCATAGTTATTGATACATCCTAGACGGATGTATTTAATGGGTTGGATGCGTTGTAGGTCGATGATGAATGATGCGCTATCGGTATTATTCCACGAGCACCACTCTGAATCGGTGTACTTCATGGTACCTCGTACCCCGTTGGTCAATGTGTAGGGTAGGGTGGCGCCCATAGTTTTGATGGGGCAAGCTGTG
Source organism: Prevotella sp. S7 MS 2 (assembly GCF_000762865.1). NCBI lineage: Bacteria > Pseudomonadati > Bacteroidota > Bacteroidia > Bacteroidales > Prevotellaceae > Prevotella > Prevotella sp. S7 MS 2. The sequence goes on from NZ_JRPT01000017.1 coordinate 9,130, forward strand.
GCTTTGTTCCAATGAATGGGGAATGACAAGGTCTCACCTTCCTGATGGTTATCGCGGAAAGTGGCAGCCTGAATGGTGACATCGGTAGACACTTCGAGTGGTGAGGTGTATAGGGGAGAGGTCGGGCTAGGTGGTGTGCCATCGAGAGTGTACCGTATTTGCACGTCGGGACGGATACAGTCGAGTGCCACTTGTAGTTTCCCATTGTGCGGAACGACCGATTCTTGAATGTTAAACATCGAACGTGCCGGTACGATACCCATGTTTCCGAGTTGTTCGCAGTAGTTGTCGGTGGCTTTCAAGAATCGATTCCAATCTTTATGTACGGGCATAGTCCACGCTGTTTCGGCCAAGGCTAGCATGCGAGGGAAGAGCAGATAGTCGACATCGGCAGTGGTCTGGCAGAATTCTGTCCACAAAGAGCCTTGTATACCAAGTAGTTGTTGTGTGATGGCGGACGTCCAATCGCGTTGTACGGGTTCGTAGTCGTACACATCTTTCAGCGTGTTGTTGCCGAAATAGGTAATCGGTTCAAAGCGTTGGGGGCCCTGATAGCGGATGAGATAGAGTTTTTGAGCCGGTGTCATAACGATGGGATGTCCCTGTCGGGCAGCTTTTAGAGCGGCTTGTCCCATTCCTCGCCAACCGAAGATGACAGCCCCTTCGGGTAGTGTTTGGCTGTTAGTCAGTTCGTCCCAGCCTATCACTTTGCGCCCTTTGCTGCGTATATATTGTGCTAATTGTGACATGAAATAGCCCTGTAGGTCTTCTTCGTTGGTTATATGTTCGTGCTTCATGCGTGCTTGACAGCGCGGACAACGTTTCCAATAAGTTTTGTCGGCCTCGTCGCCACCGATGTGAATGTAATGCGAGGGGAACAACTCCATCACCTCATCGAGTACGTTGTGGAGGAAAGAATATACGCTGTCGTTACCTGCACAGAATATAATCTTGGCACGAGCAACACCCAGTCCGGGTAGTACACCGGTGGGTTGGTCAACTACCGGACACTTCAATGCCGGGTAAGCGGCCAATGCAGCGTTGCTATGGGCAGGTAGGTCGATTTCGGGAATCACCTCTATTTGCCGAGCAGCAGCGTAGGATACAATCTCTCGAATGTCGGTTTGAGTGTAGAATCCCTTCTCATAAACCGGTTCACCGGGCTCCGGATTGCGTCGTTCGGGGAAGAGTTTGCCCGGCCTAACCACGCGTTTAGAGCCTACAGACGTGAGCCGTGGATAACGTTTTATTTCAATACGCCACCCATTGTCGTCTGTCAAATGCAGGTGAAGTCGGTTGAGTTTAAGCATCGACATGCAGTCGATGATTTGTAGAAGATGGTCTTTGGGAGTGAAAAAACGTGCAACATCAATCATTACACCACGATAGCCAAAGCGTGGCGAGTCTTTGATGGTAACAGCAGGTACGCACCATGGTGATTGCGTAGGCATGAGTTGGCGAAGCGATTGTATCGCATAGAAGACTCCACTATTACCAGCCGAGCGGATTGTGATATGTTTGGTATCGACGTCAAGGATATAACTTTCGTCCGCTAGACTGCTATCTGTGATGATGCGTATGTCGGCTTGGTCGGTCGATACCATCTTGGATGTAAAGCCAAAATCTCGCCGTAACGCGTCGACGAATAGCTGTATGACGGGCTGTTGCGATGGGTGAGCCACGCCAATCGTGGTAGATGGGGAGAACAGGAAAGTACCTTCGCCAACTTGAATCTCTTGTGGTTGAGGGATAAGATGGATGGTCGGTGATGGCTGTGCAGCTTTCAAGGGCATGCAACTCCATGCCAAGCTAACTAGAAAAATGCGTATACTTATGGATAAAAACGTTTCTCTCATTAGGTTATAACGGGATTGAATGATATTGTATAGATGCAAAATTACGAAATAAAATAGAGACCGACAACGTAACTTTCTCAAAAAAAAGCGATGACGACAGGCTTTGTTGTTAGCATATTTATTGCTATTTTTGCATGCAGCTATGAGTGAAACGTCGACCATACAAAGTCTTAAACAGCAACGATTGTTGCTAGAGTTGGAATACAACACAGAGAAAGAAGCCTTTCGGAAGCAAACCGAAACGATGGGATTGCAACGAAAGGTGAAGCGTGGCGATGCTTGGTATCCGCTGAGAGTGGGCAAAAGCTACTATAATTCGCTGAACCAACTGTCGTTGGAAGTGTTTCGTACGACCGATGAGGAGATAGAATGTAACTTCGAGTATGGCCGACCGGTGGTATTCTTTCGCGTCGATGGTGAGAGCGGACGCATACATTATTTCCCTTTTACTGGTTCGGTGGGCTATGTAGAAGGTGAGCGCATGGTTGTCACTGTGCCCGACTCGGCTTGCTTGTCGGATGTGCAGGCCTGTACATCTATGGTGGGTGTGCAGCTATTTTTCGACGAAACAAGTTACCGACTGATGTTTGAAGCACTTGACAAGGTGACCCGTGCCGATGGAAACCGATTGGCCTATCTGCGCGATTTGTTCTATTCGCATCGCCCGGCCGAACGATTTACTTTTGCAGCCACGCGTTTCCCATGGCTCAACGCTACGCAGGAGAAGGCCGTGAACGAGGTGTTGTGGGCTAAAGATGTGGCGGTGGTGCATGGTCCACCGGGCACTGGGAAGACTACCACATTGGTAGAAGCCATCAACGAAACACTGATGCGCGAGAGTCAGGTGCTCGTTTGTGCACAGAGCAATATGGCCGTAGACTGGATTTCGGAGAAGTTGGTAGACCGTGGTATTAATGTGCTGCGTATCGGTAATCCATCGCGTGTGAATGATAAGATGTTGTCGTTTACCTATGAGAGACGCTTCGAGTCGCATCCGGATTATCCCCAGCTGTGGGCTATACGGAAAGCTATACGTGAGTTGAGAGGCCAACGGCGTGGCCGAGACGACCGTTACCATCAGAAATTGGAACGTTTGAAGAGTCGAGCAGCGGAACTTGAGATACGCATCAATGCCCAACTATTTGGCGAAGCTCGTGTTGTTGCATCTACATTAACGGGTGCAGCGAACCGTTTACTCGACCGTCAGAAGTTCGGAACGCTCTTCATCGACGAGGCAGCGCAGGCTCTTGAAGCTGCTTGTTGGATAGCTATTCGTAAGGCAACACGTGTCATCTTGGCTGGCGACCATTGTCAATTGCCGCCTACCATCAAGAGTATTGCGGCATTGGAAGCTGGACTAGGCAAGACGCTCATGGAACGGATTGTGGAGAACAAGCCCGAAGTGGTGACGCTGCTCAAGGTGCAATACCGTATGAACGAGCAGATAATGCGTTTTTCGAGCGACTGGTTTTATGGCGGACAGGTAGAGAGTGCGCCGCAAATCAAGTTCCGTGGCATTCTGGATTATGATAATCCTATTGAGTGGGAGCGTACGGAAGTGACGACAGGAGAGACTTTCGTGGGAGAGAGTTTCGGCCGAATTAACAAGGAGGAGGCTGAATTGACGTTGCAAAAACTGGAGGCTTATTATCATAAGATAGGTAAGGAGCGCGTGTTGGAAGAGCGTATCGACGTGGGGATTATTTCTCCCTATCGTGCCCAAGTGCAATATTTGCGACGCCTCATCGGTAAGCGCGAATTCTTCAAATCCTATCGACATCTCATCTCGGTAAACACCGTTGACGGATTCCAAGGGCAGGAACGCGATGTGATTCTGATTTCGTTGGTGCGCAGTAACGATGAAGGGCAGATAGGATTTCTCAATGATTTGCGACGAATGAACGTGGCTATCACGCGTGCCCGAATGAAACTCATCATCCTAGGTGACGTAGATACGCTCACCAAGCATCCTTTTTATAAAAAGCTATACGAAAGTATTCAAAACGAATCATAACGATGTTACAACGCGACTACTACCTCAGACTCATACAAGAGTTTATGGCTGCACTGGCCAAAGTACTGGAAAAGAAAGAGTTTACGGCTCGAAAAGAAGAACTGCATAAACTATATGAGCAGTATGTAGGGCCTTATGCGTTTTACGGTACGGCCACTATTGACGAAGTGATGCAGGCACTTGAGGGTGAAACCCCGGAAAAACGCATCATGAAACTCGAAATGTTATCAGAGTTATACTACCATGAAGGTTGTATAGAAACCGGACCGACACGTGACATCCTGCTCTCTAAAGCCTTCTCGCTCTTGGATTATTTAGAAGCCAATAGCGGTACCTACTCCATGGAACGACATGCCCGCATAGCAGAACTACAACGGGAATACGGGAAGAAAGAGGGGGAGTAGATCAGCAAAAATAGGCTTACTGTTATTCCATATATTTTCCAACGAATCGTTTTACGATCTCGGTATACTTTTGACGATGGTCGGTATAGCTCATGGCATGAGCCGAGTGGGGGAAGAGGGCGAGTTGTTTGGGCTGCGGTTTGCCCGTATAGAGCGGGTAAACCATACGGGTGGGTACGTAGGTATCGGTCGTACCATGGATAAAGAGCAACGGTTTGTTGCATTTTGCAACTTGCTTTAATGCTGAAGCTTCAGCAAAAGACCAACCGTAACGCAGCTTGCAAAGTGCACTCGTGGTGTACATCAAAGGGAATGAGGGGAGGCTGAATTGGTTTGAAAGTTCCCCTCTAAACTCATCCCACACGTCGGTATAGCCACAATCTTCTATGAAACAGCGAATGTAAGACGGGGTGTTTTCACCTGATAACATCATCACTGTGGCTGCTCCCATGGATATACCATGAAGCACTTGCTTCGTTCCGACGAACAGCGAATCGGCAAACGCTGACCAGCGCAAGACATCTTTGCGGTCTTCCCATCCCATTTGTATATGGTCGCCATCGCTTAGGCCGTGTCCATAGAGGTCGGGCAACAGCACGTTATACCCCATTCGGGCGTAGATATAGGCTATATGCAGCATCTTCACGGCACTGTCTTTATACCCATGGATGAGCAAGGCTGTGAGTGGGGTACGGCTCGGTGCATAGGCATAGTAGGCGTGCATACGCTCACCATTCACCTTATATATAATGGTGTCGTGTAGTGCATGAATATGCAGCAGGCTGTCTATCCACGGTTTAATTTCGGGATTTGCAGCTACCACTTCCTGTAATTGTGTCTTCACATACGTTTCCCGGTTGTCTCTAGGAGACAGGGAGAACGAGAGCATGTAGCACGATGCGGCTGTGATGATGATGATTAGGGTTCCCAAAAGGATGCCCAGCCATCGGCCGATATACGATTTCTGTTTCATAAGTAAACGAAAAAAGGATAGCTTCATGGTATGAAACTATCCTTTATTTATTTGAGCTCAATACCTTCTCTCTTTGGCGAGGGAGGCGTAGGGCTGTTTTACTTCATCTTAGTATAACCATACTTAGCTGAGCAGCACAATTCTTCCTCGATGCGGATGAGCTGGTTGTACTTAGCCATACGGTCTGTGCGGCTCATAGAACCGGTCTTAATCTGACCGGAGTTGGTAGCTACGGCGATGTCAGCGATAGTAGTATCCTCTGTTTCGCCCGAACGGTGAGAAGTAACAGTGGTGTAACCGTGACGGTGAGCCATCTCGATTGCGTCAAGAGTTTCAGACAATGAACCGATTTGGTTGACTTTAATCAAGATTGAGTTAGCTGCACCCATCTTGATACCCTTTTCCAAGAACTTCACGTTAGTTACGAACAAGTCGTCACCAACCAACTGGCAACGGTCACCAATCTTAGCTGTCAGCTTCACCCAGTTCTCCCAGTCGTTCTCATCAAGACCGTCCTCGATAGAGTCGATAGGATATTTTGTGATAAGTTCTTCCAAGTAAGCGATTTGCTCTTCAGCTGTAAGCTTCTTGCCATTCTTTACGTCCTTCGGCATACCGTTCTTGAGTTGACGATAGTCGTAGAACCACTGACCGTTTTCCTGAACAGCAAATTCAGAAGCAGCACAGTCCATAGCAATCTTCACATCATCACCCGGCTTGTAACCAGCGTCCTTGATTGAAGCGATGATAGTGTCGAGAGCGTCTTCGATACCATCAAAGCTAGGAGCGAAACCACCCTCATCTCCAACAGCAGTAGAGAGTCCGCGCTTCTTCAAGTTCTTTGCCAATGCGTGGAAAACCTCAGCACCCATACGGATAGCTTCTTTCTCGTTCTTAGCGCCTACAGGGCGAATCATGAATTCTTGGAATGCGATAGGAGCGTCAGAGTGAGCACCACCGTTGATGATATTCATCATAGGTACGGGCAAAGTATAGGTATTGCAACCACCAATGTAGCGATACAAGGGGATATTGAGAGCCTTGGCAGCAGTCTGAGCAACAGCCAAAGAAACACCGAGAATGGCGTTAGCACCGAGCTTACTCTTTGTAGGAGTACCGTCGAGTTCAAGCATCTTGTTATCGATCTTGCGCTGTTCGAGTACGCAGAAGCCCTTCAATGCTGGAGCGATGACGTTGTTTACGTTCTCTACAGCTTTCAAAACGCCCTTGCCACCGAAACGGTTCTTGTCGCCGTCGCGAAGCTCAAGAGCCTCGTTTTCACCGGTAGAAGCACCAGATGGTACGCTAGCGCGACCCATCACACCATTTTCCAATGTTACTTCTACTTCTACTGTAGGATTGCCACGAGAGTCAATAATCTCACGAGCATGTACTTTTTCAATTACCATAGTTGTTTTCTTTATTTTATAAAATACAAATATATTCGTATTGTCTATGTATGCAAAGTTAGCATAAATTTCGCACATAGCATTCTCCCATGCGCAGTAGAGAGGTGCATTTTATATAAATTAACGCATGCGCGAGATTGATACAGTGCGTATACTGCTTTCTTAGCGTCTTCTGTTTTTACTGATGCTCTCTTTCAACAGTTCTGCGGCCACTTTCGAGATGTTGTATAAGATGACCATGTTGTGGTTGTCGGTGGTGGAGAGTTGCTTGACGAAAGCGGTATTCCAAGCCTTTACCTCATCTATTGTGACGGGATGGTCGGTCTTTATCGGAGTGGGAGAGAAGTTATGCTGCACTTGTTCTATCACGCGAGTGATGTATCGACATGTCTCAATATCCTCTGCTGTGAGTGGTTTGCTGTAATAATGCGCCCCAAGAGCCGATACATACGACAGCAAAGAGTGGTGCATATAGGTCAGTGCATAGGCCTCTCGCTGTAGCTTCCGCTTCTTCTTGGGTTCGGCATGCATACCCTTCCAAGCCTTTGCCAAGGCGTTATCAGCCTGATGAGCGGTGCGTCTGTTGTGATAATAAGCGGCTCCTCGCACATCGTTCTCGTAGATGGTGTTGAAATAGCGTAGCGTCTTGGTGATGGCATCAGTCATCAATTGCTGTAGATGGCGATATTGCCAATCGGGCCAAATATACCTTACGGCCAAGAAAGCCATGATAGAACCGAGCAGCGTATCGAGCAGTCGGTAGGTCATGACGGCTATACCGGTGCCAGTCTGTAGGTTGAATGCGGCAATCACGAACATGGTAATGAAGACCACGGCATACGTGTAGCGCTTGCGAACCCAATAGAAGAACGTGAATATAGAGAATAATAAAAGTACGATTTGACCAGCTACGGTGGGTAACAAATGAGCCCAAATGACGCCTAAGGCTACTCCGACAAAGGTTCCGAAGATACGTTCGAAGAGGCGTTGGCGCGTAGCTACGTAGCTCTGTTGGCACACAAAGAGAATCGTCAGTACCACCCATGCGCCTTTGTTCATGTGGAAAGCCTCGACAAGGGCGTATCCCGCCACTAGGCAAATAGACAGTCGCACGGCATGGCGGAATCGCGGATGGTTCTCGTTGAAGAGAGCCCGAAGTCGTTGTTTCAGTGATGCCGGCTTGTATTGTAGTGTTTCTACGGGTACAGGCTCGCTGTGATGGCTGTCGTCGGCGTGTTCCAAGAGCAGCGAAATGCGCGACAGGTTGGAATAAAGCATGGACAGTGCGGCGTATTCGGGGTCGTCGGTACTCTCCTCCAATTGGTGTCCTACCACCTCTTTCGTCCATCGTAAGTCGGCCGGTAAGGCAAATCTTTCGCCCATAATAATCGTGTCGGCATAGTGCCGAATAGCTTCCGACAAGCAATAAAGATATTGCCCGAGTCCTTCGAGTAACAAAGGGTGTTTGCAACGACGGCTCAACACATCGTAACGTTGATGGGTTGAGGCTGCACGCTCGTGCAGTTGTTGCAACAATATCCATTGATGGTAAAGTGGAGCGAGCCCCTCTGTGCTTTTTCCACCAAGTACATCGAGGCACGAATAAATCACGTCTTTGCAGCTATCTATGCCGCGTCCCACGGCAATATTGCGCTCGGCCAGTTGTGTGCGCCCCGCTTTATACTCGTCTTTCGTACATGGGAAGAGTTCGGCTTTTACGCTTAGATAGTCGGCTAAATGCCCATAAGCCACGACCAACTGCTCTTTCAGCAATCGATAAGGACGTAGCGAAAGTAGCAAGAGAGAGATGCTGCCGTACATCAAACCGCCAAGTGGCAGCAGAATGGGTTGATAGTACCACGGTTTAATGCCCGCGCCGAGCATGGCATAGACCGACACGAGTAGCGCACCAAAGGTCACCCCTTGATACCGAGTACTTAGTCCGCCGAGTAGAATCAGTATGAACGACGTGGCTCCCAAGCCGATACCAAACAGCCACGGATAGTCTTTCAGCAGTTCGACGCTTGTACTTACAATCACGAAACTCACGATGGTAACGGCTAAACTGCGCATGCGGCCGAGTGGATGGTCGTCGTTTTCGGCTAAGGCAGCGCCTACTGCCCCTAGTGCCAACGTACATCCTACGAACGGTTCGCCAAATAAACAGCACGGTATCAACATCAAGGCGATAGCCAATGTCACCTTGAGAGCCCACAAATTGTCGGGATGTGTCCAGAAACAATCTATCCAAATCCGTCGTAATTGCCGTATGAAGGCGTTGTATGTCTTTGCTAATAATTTGTTCATACTTGTCTGCAAAGGTAGTGATTTTCCACGGATTAGGACATAAAAAATGACGTCTGAACGATAAAATCGTTCAGACGCCAACTCACAACAATTATTATTCAAACACCGTGGCAGCAATCTTCTGTACCAGTGCTATCTTTTTCCATTGCTCATCTTCTGTCAACTTGTTGCCAATCTCGCACGAAGCGAAGCCACACTGCGGACTTAAGCAGAGTCGTTCGGCCGGTATATACTGCTCGGCTTCCTTGATTCGGTCGATAATAGTCTGTTCATTCTCAAGTTCGGCACGCTTGGTGGTAATCAGTCCGAGCACCACTTTCTTGTCAGCGGGTATGTATTTCAAAGGTTCGAAACTTCCCGAACGCTCGTCGTCGAACTCTAAATAGAATGCATCCACATTCTCGTGGGCGAACAGATAGGGCGCGATGGCATCGTAACCTCCCTTACATGCGTAGGTGGAATGGTAGTTTCCACGACACACGTGGGTGTTGATTGCCAAGTCGGCAGGTCTGCCTTCGAGTGCCAGATTGTTCACGTGCAGATACTTCTTAGCCTCGCTTTCTATAGTAGCACCGTCGCCCATCTTCGCCTTCCAGTAATCTTCGTCAACTATCATGCCCCAAGTGCAGTCGTCGAACTGGATGTTTCGGCAGCCGGCCTCATACAAGTCGCGAATCACGGTGCGATAAGCGGCTGCTAAATCTTCCACCAATTCATCAAAATTAGGATAGATAGACTCCGTTTGCTTGGCATTGTCGCCACGGAAAAGCTCTGCTAATGTCTGTGCCGGAGCAGGGATTGTCTGTCTGGCCACGACTCCCGGACGTTCAAATTGCTTCACGTATTTGAAGTGTTCTACGAATGGATGGTTTTCTCCGGAGATTTCTCCGACCAGTTTGATAGACCCTTTTGTGGTCTCTTCGCCATGAAAGAAGTAGCCATGTTCGAGTTCAATGTGCTCTATTCCCTGCAATCCCCACATGAAATCGAGGTGCCAATAGCTGCGACGATATTCTCCGTCGGTGATGACATGTAGCCCTGATGCTATTTGTTTTTCTATCAACTCTTTGATGAGCCGGTCTTCCACGGCTTTCAGTTCGGCATCGCCAATCTCTCCATTGGCATACTTGGCTCTTGCAGTCTTCAATTCTTCCGGTCGCAAAAAACTCCCTACGATGTCGGCACTAAACGGTGCTCTAGTCTCTTCTCTCTTACTCATAGTCTCTATTTTATCTCGTTTTACCTTATTTCGTTGTTGTGAAGGCAAAGGTAAATGGTTTTACTTTTACTAGCAAATAATTTTGGTAAATAGGAATATTATGCTACTTTTGTCGGAAATATAATGCTTTGTGTAGAATATTATTCTATAAAAATGTGTTATTGGAGAGATGAATAAAGGACTAAAAGAGACTTCCGCAATGGTTATGATGGCTATTGTAAGTCCCTTATCGCAATCGTATAATGATGGAAAATCTAGACGAAACCGATATTCGCATCCTACGCGAACTACAACAAAATGCCCGACTCACAGTGAAAGAGTTGGCTGCCAAGGTGCATCTATCGCCCACTCCAGTCTTCGAACGACAGAAAAGACTGGAGCGAGAAGGTTATATCAAGCGGTATGTAGCGCAGCTAGACAGCCGTAGACTTGGTACGGGTATCATCGTATTGTGTAACATTCGGTTGAAACAACACTCCCAACACTACATTCAAGAGTTCATGGATGCTGTGCAAAATATAGAGCAAATCACCGAATGTTACAATATCAGTGGCGACTTCGACTTCATTATTAAGGTGCATGCTCGCGATATGCGCGATTATCAAGCGTTCATGTTGAATACGCTCGGTACGATAGATTGCATCGGAAGTCTGAACAGTGTCTTTGTCATTGGCGAAATCAAAGGCAGCCAAGGCATCCCTCTCCCACGTATCAACAGTCAAAACAAACACAACGTATGAAATATCTTATCATCTCAGACATACACGGTTGTCTGCCGGCATTGCAAAAAGCACTGAAATTTTACCGTGAAGAGCATTGCGATATGCTTGTTATTCTAGGCGACATCTTGAACTATGGACCGCGTAATGGGTTGCCCGAAGGACTCGACCCACAAGGTATTGTGCGCGAACTCAATGCCATGGCCGACGAGATTGTGGCTATTCGAGGCAATTGTGATTCCGAAGTCGACCAGATGTTACTTGATTTTCCTATTATGGCCGACAGTATGTTGCTCGTTGATAGTGGCCGTCGTATCTTACTTACTCACGGTCATATCTACAACGAAACGAATATGCCACGCGGTCCATACGACGCCATCGTCTATGGGCATACGCATCTCTACAAACTCGAACAGCATGGCTCGCTCACTGTTTGTAACACCGGTTCCATCACTTTTCCTAAAGGTGGTAATCCGCCTACGATGGTTGTGTATGAGAATGGAGAATTTAAAATTATCGTATTACCATAAGACGAGGTAATACGATAATTTCTCTTTGATGCTTGGCGAGAGGTTTCGCCATATCAAGCTGGGGGATAAAAAGGGGTGGAAAAGAATTATTTCTGTTCTTTTACCAAATATACGACTACCGGAAGGTGGTCTGAGAAACCATCAAGCCATACTCCGCCGGCTGTCGTACGCAATGGAGCACCCTTGTATTTTCCTGTTTGTTGGAACAGATAATCACGACGGAAGATCTGTTTTTTCCAATATTTCAGTGTTGAGAAATCTTTCTTTCCGTCCTTATCAAGCAGTGTCGGTGAAAGAACTATTTGGTCGAAGAGATTCCAACTGCCGTTGTACATCAACGTACCGGTACCTTGTTTCGCGAGAATATCGTAGAACGGGTTGTACATATCGTTCGGTCCAACTTCGGAGATGTCGCCCTTGGCCGCCAATCCTACTTTCATGCTGGCGTTCATGGGGTCGTCGTTCATGTCGCCCATCACAAACACTTTCAGGTCGGGATTGGCTTGCAACAAGCTGTCTTTTATCTTCTTCACCTGTCTACCGGCAGTCTCTCGATAGGGTGAAGTGTTGAAACGGCTAGGCCAGTGGCATACGATAACGCACACAGAATCGCCACCCAAGATTCCTTTCACGGTGAGATAACCGCGTGTATGGAATGCGGTGTCACCTTTCACTTCGTCTTTATATTGATAAAGGTGGCTCCATGTAGGCGTGAACAAACTTGGATTATACAGCAAGGCACAGTCGATGCCACGGCTATCGGGGCCTTCTATGTGTACAAACTGGAAGTTGCGGGCTTTCAAAGGTTCTTGAGCCACGAGGTCGGCCAAAGCCATTGAATCTTCCACCTCGCTCACTCCGATAAGCGAACAGCCCACGCCGGGCAATACATCGGTCCCCATATCGGCCAACGCCCTACTCATATTGCGAAGTTTATGTGTGTAGCGTAGCTTGTCCCACTTATAGATTCCATTAGGTAAGAAGTCGTAATCGCGCTTTCCCTCGTTATGAACAGTGTCGAAAAGGTTCTCTTGATTATAGAATCCTACAGCATAAACGTTGAACTTTTTCTGCGCTGTAGACATGATAGACACAAAGAGACATGCCATCAGCATCAAAGTTGTTTTTCTCATTACTTGCTTTTTTGCTTTTTGATATTACGTTAACCGACAAATATTTTAAAACTATACTTGTCTTTGCAAATGTCGTAAAATTATGCGAGAAATATCCCTTTTTTATGAATAAAAGTAATTTTATAAGGTGGAAATTCAAAAATAAGTACTTATTTTGCAAACAAAGTCAAATTTAAAAACAACCATGCAAAAGAAGATTAAACTTGCTGCGATAGCGATATGCTACTCATCGTTGGCATTTGCACAGTCTGTTGGTAATGGCCAAAAGAACGAAGTTCAGAACGAATCGGCTTTCACCTTTACCGAATCACAGCTTGGAGAAGATGACAATATCACCCAGAATGTGACCATCATCAATTCCAATTCCAATGTCTATGCCAGTGGTGTGGGTTATCTTTTCTCACCAGTGCGGTTCAGATACCGTGCTTTCAATCAGAAATACAACGAGGTCTATATCAACGGTATGCCCATGAACGATATGGAAAGTGGTCAATTCCGCTTCTCGTTGATTGGTGGATTGAACAACCAGACACGTAATTCTGATACATCACTCCCGTTTGAGAACAATGCTTATATGGTATCTGCCATGGCCGGTTCTACCAATTACGATTTCCGTCCGGCAAACATGCCGAGAGGTCATAGAGTCTCTATAGCAGCGGCCAACCGTAGTTATACCGCTCGTGGAGTGTACAGTTACAACAGCGGTCTCAATAGTAAAGGCTGGGCATTCTCTGTCGGTCTTACTTACAGATGGGCCAGTCGAGGCTATGTAGAAGGTACTTTCTACAATTCGTTGTCTTATTTCTTGGGTGTTCAAAAGGTGCTTGGCTCTCGCATGCAGCACTCGCTGAGCTTCACCACATGGGGTAATCCCACCGAGCGTGGTACTCAAGGAGCTGCCACAGACGAAAGTTACTGGTTGGCCAACGACTATCAGTACAATCCATATTGGGGTTATCAGAATGGTAAGAAGCGCAACTCGCGCGTGGTAAACGAGTTCTCTCCTTCTGCATTATTTACATGGGATTGGAAGATAGATAACGATATGAAGTTGACAACCACTTTGGGTGGTAAGCTCGGCCACTACAGTAGCACCAAGCTCAACTATAATAACACCGACAATCCACAGCCCGATTACTATAAGCTTCTGCCTAGTAGCTACTATGATGTGTTCGATCCAACCGACACCGGTAATCGTACCGAGGCTTCGTTGGTGGGATGGACAAAGGCTTATAATTACCTTACGGCATCGAAAGCCAATCGGCAAGTCAACTGGGATCGCTTGTATTTAGCCAACGCCAATGCCTCGGCTCAGGGCTCAGATGCTATGTACTATGTGGAAAATCGTCACAGTAACCAAAGCATGTTGACCCTTGCGTCGACGCTTAATGCCAATATTAATAAACTCACGACATGGAATTTGGGTGTGATTCTCGCTACCAGTAGAACACATCATTATAAGACTATGGAGGATTTATTGGGCGCAACATCGTTCCACAATATTAATACTTACGCTTTAGGTACATACGCTCCGGGCGCTGATGAATTGCAATACGACCTTAACCATCCCAATGCTTTGGTAGGAAAGGGCGACATCTTCGCCTACGACTACAACATCTTTGTCAATAAGGGGTATGCTTGGACAAGCTTCACCCGCACATTTGGTCGTCTTCATGGATTGGCAGCTATCAAGGCCGGAGGCACTAGTATGAGTCGAGATGGCAAGATGCGCAATGGTCTCTTCCCCAATAATTCATTTGGTGGAAGCGGTACGGCAACCTTCGCCGAGGCAACCGGCAAACTGGCTTTGACGCTGAATGCAGGTCGTGGACACACGTTCTCCATGGGCGCAAGCTATGGTTGGAATGCTCCTACGGCTTCCGTAGCTTTCCAAGCTGCCGAGATGAACAACGATTTCGTCACCAATCTGAAGAACGAGCGTGTATTTAGTTCTGAGATAGGGTATCAATACCTCTCTTCTTGGCTCCATGCCAATGTCAGTGCATACTATAGTTATGTAGACCGTGTGACCGAATGGATTCCTATCTACTTCGATGATATCAATTCATTCTCTTATGTTTCGCTAACCAACAACGCCAAACGATTCTACGGAGTAGAAGCCGGACTCGACTTTAAGTTGTCGTCTGCCTTCAATCTCAAGTTCCTTGGAACTGTGAGCGAAGCCAAGTATGCCAACAATGCCAACGTTCGTTACCTCAACAGTACAAAGGGAACTTACGACACAGATGTGTTGTTGAACAAGGGAATGCGCGAATCGGGTACTCCTCTCACGGCTTTGAGTGCAGGCATTAGTTATCATCAAGGTGGCTGGTATGTCGACCTCAACGGCAACTACTACGACCGAATCTATCTCTCTTATTCCCCTTATTACCGCTATCAGAAGGTACTTGCCAAGCTCGGACGTGTGGACGAGAGCAACAATTACATCGTATCTTCGCAAGATAAGGGCAAGGGTGGTCTCATGCTCGATGGGTCTATTGGTCGAAACATCTATCTGAAGAAAGGTTCACTCTCTATCAACTTGATGGTAACCAACATTCTTAACAACCGTCGTATCGTGACCGGTGGTTACGAACAGAGCCGTTCCGATGCTACAGCTTCGGGCAATACACGTGGCTATAAGTTCTCTGCCAATCCTAAGAAGTTCTATGCTTACGGCACGAACGGTATGCTTAACATCACCTATAAATTCTAAACAGACATCGCAATGAAACAAATTCTATATTTCATCGTGGCCGTACTGACTTTCATGGCTACCGGCTGTATGAACAACGATTGGGATAATCCCGATAACAAGAATGCATTTGGCAATGAGAAAATCCAAGAAAGCAATGTCATAACCATTGACAAACTCAAATCTCAGTATGCCGATTACATTTATCAAACGACTAATACATACACCGAAATCACCGACGATGTGCAGATAAAGGCTCGTGTTACGGGTAACGATGTGGGTGGAAACATCTATAGCGAAATCTCTGTCGACGACGGAACTGGTGCTCTTCTCATCTGTATCTCGCAGAATGGACTCTTTGGTTTCTTGCCCGTAGGTCAGGAAATCTTGATAGATTTGAAGGGGCTTTACATCGGTGGATACGGTCAGCAGGCCGAGATTGGTATACCATATACCAATGCACGTGGCAAGAGTTACGTGAGTCGAATGAGCCGTTATATTTGGAATGAGCACTTTAAACTCATTGGTACGGCCGACGCTTCAAAGGTTACGGTCGAAGATTTCGATGGTAACAAGATGAAAGATGCCAACTATCTCAAGTCTAATAGTGGCAAGTTGATGACCATTAAAGGCGTGAAGTTCAATGAAGGTAACGGTACCGACACCTATGCTTCTACCGGAACGCCTGATGCAGCCAACTGTGTGAACCGTGGTCTTGCTGGTTATAATGCGTCCAATCTTGTAGTTCGCACAAGCACCTATGCTGATTTCGCTGCTTCAAAATTACCTACTAAGACTGTCGACATCACCGGTATCTTCACCCGATACGGCAATACATGGCAGATACTCGTGCGTACCGAAGCCGACGTGAAGTAAATATCAATTACCCAAGTAAACAAAAAACAACCATAATATGAAAAAGATTTTTTATTCAATGATCGCAATGGCTATGGCAGCCATGATATTTACAAGTTGCGAAAATGTTCCCGCTCCATACGAAGTTCCCGGCAGTGGAAACACAGAAACGGCTGCTATTTTAAAAGAGACCTTCGCTTCTAGCTTTGGTTCCTTTACCGTTGAGACTCCGAAAGGAATCGCATGGGTTATCAGTCACAACACTGCTACGGCTACAGGATATGTAGATAAGAAGAATACCGAGAGCGAGAGCTATCTAGTTTCGCCAGAAATAGACCTTACCAAAGTCGAAAAAGCTAACTTGCAATTTGATTATATCTTGCAGTATGCCAATAATGAGGGAGCCGACAAAGTGCTTATTACCAAGAATTATACCGGAAAACCTACCGAAACTCAATGGGAAGACATCACCGGAACATTGACGCCGGGCACTCCGGGTGAATGGTCTACATTCGCACACTATGCTAAGAACATCGACGCTAAGTATCTTGGTGGCAAGTGTCGCATTGCTTTCTACTACAGTGGCACAGCAAAAGGTTCTAGGACATGGGAAATTAAGAATGTCGTAGTGGCTTCAGGCGAAGTTGAAGAACAGAAAGAAGTACTCCCACCTGTTACCGGTACGGGTGAAGGAACAAAAGATTCTCCTTACAATGTAGAGAAAGCTACTAGTCTTATTGCTGCAAAACAAAACGATAGAAACGCAGAAGTCTATGTTAAGGGTATCATTACCAAGGTAGACAGTGTAAGTGCTAAATACCACAACGCTACTTATCAGATTGCCGATACCAAGGATGGTACGAACACCCTTATTATATTGGGTGGTCTGAACTTGGGCAAAGCTAATTTCAACAACGAGAAAGAAGTGCCTGTAGGTAGTACTGTTGTCGTAGTTGGTAAACTGGTAGAATATAAGGGACTGAAAGAGATGTCTGCTAAAAACTACATCTATTCTGTCGATGGCAAGACCGCTCCGGAGAAACCTGATACCCCAATTGGAGAGGCAAAGGGCGATGGTAGCGAGGCTAAACCTTTCAACGTAGCCGGTGCCTTGGCTGAGATTACAGCGAATCCCAAGGACGAGAAGACTGCTACCGACTCTTATGTGAGCGGTGTAGTTTGTAAAGTTGATAAATTTAATAAGAGTTATAACAGTCTCACCTATTATATCTCAGACAACGGTAAAAATGAGAATGCTCTGCAAATATACAGTGGATTGAGAACTAAAGATAATCCTTTCAAGGCAGCAACCGACTTAAAGGTGGGCGATAAAGTAACAGTGAAAGGAAAACTGATAGATTTTAAGGGAACCAAGGAGGTTGCCAAGAACAGCATTATTACGAAGTTTGAGACTGGCTCTGGCACCACTACTCCCGATGTAAAACCTGCTGAGGGCAGTGGTTTGACTATCGAAGGCACCACAGTTACATTGACCAACAGCAAGTTCACAGCCGGTCCGTCTGTCACAATAGATCTTAGCAAGGCTGGACTTACAGATAAGAAAGAAGTTGCTCAAGTTGCATTGAGCGATGGAAGTACCATCGAATTTAGCAAGGGAACAGCTTCTACCAATGCTAAATTTTATGCTCAGAGTAAGGGGATCCGTTCATATGCGGGTGGTATTATCACCTTTACAGGTAAGAACAATATTGCTAAGATTGTGATTACTTGTGATAATTTCCAAGGTGCAAATGTTGGTAATGCTGATGCTTCTGTTGTTTACGATGGCAAGAAGGTAGTATATACCAATTCAAAGACAGACCCAAAGAAGCAGATTCGTCTACAAACTGTCACTATCTATTACGCTAAGTAATAGCTTATCATATATAGGTGTGCCAAGAGAAATACACTTTTGGTGCACCTATTTCTTTTTATTTATTATCCATTTATTTCATGTTCAGGAAACTATTTACTATCTGCACGGCTGCATTCCTTTTTGTAGCGTGTTCAAGTAACGACGATATAATCCCCGACAATGAAACCAATAACGCCAATGCCAACGACGCCTCTGTATTCCCGGAATACGCCCGTTTGGAATTTCCCAAGCTTAAAGGGGGAGCCAACAATCGTGTCCTTATCCATAAAAGCAATGATGGTTTCGGTGTCAACTACTGTACCGAGTGGGACGATAGCAAGAAGTCGCAGCGCTGGTCGTGCTATCAACTTTATAAGAGCAACCTTGCTACAGGTAAGGGAGTAAAGCGTTATGTGGCTGATAGGCGGAAAGGTGAGTTGCAATACTTCCAAGATGAACTTATTCCGGCTATGTACCGATTTGCTTATGACCCATATTATAGAACTGGATACGACCACGGCCACATCTGTCCTTCTGCCGACCGACTCTATACGCAGACTGCTAACATCGAGACATTCTATCTTTCCAACATGCAACCGCAGTCGCATGCGTTCAACGATGGAGTGTGGAAAAACATGGAGACTGCCGTTCGCCAGTGGGGGACTCGAAATAATTATGGGTTTGCCGACACCCTTTATGTGTGCAAAGGTGGTACCATTGATAAGAACGACTATATCCTAAAGAGGCTGTCTAGCGGCCTTATCGTGCCTAAATACTTTTGGATGGCTATCTTGCGCGTGAAAGATGGACAGTACAATGCCATCGCTTTCTGGGTAAAGCACGAAGACAACAAGGATACAGCTTTGGCCAAGTATGCCATTTCTATCAACGATTTGGAGAAGAAACTCGATATTGATCTCTTCTGTAATCTGCCTGATGACCGCGAAGAACGAATAGAATCTTCAGTGAATATCAATCTTTGGGGATTGCAGTAAATGCTGAGTTGTCGCACTGCATTCGCTCTTTAAGTTGACAAGTGTACAAGTGAACGAGTAGGCAAATAGACGAGTTAAGGTTTTAGTTTTAAAGTTTTTGGGTTGATAAGTTATTGGTTGAGTTTGTAAGTTCATGTGTTTTTGAGTTGAAAACTATTGGAGTGGGATTTAGAAAAGAGGAATTTCCTGCCTGAAAGGCAGCCTTTTCATAGCCGGATGCCTTTAGGCTTCCGGAGCACAATGATAAAGAAAGATCGAGTCTGAAAGACTCCCCTACATATAAAAGGTTATATATCAACTAATAAAAAAGATATTTCTTGTCAGGCGAATTGCATTCGCCCTGAATAATTACACCAACGGCAATGAACTGCCAATGAGCTTCTGATAGATGTCAAGGGCATAGACATCGGTCATTCCACTGACGTAGTCGATGACGGCCATGATGCAATTTTCGAGGTTGGCATTGCGAATATCGTACTGGCTGCTTACCAAGTTGATAAGCTGTTTGGAATGGAATTTATTGGGATTGACCACCGCATCGACGAGTGTATCCATCAATGTCTCCATGATTTTATAACCGCTCAGTTCGATGTCCAACACAGGTTTGCTAGTGTAAATCAGTCGGTACGACTCCTTGGCACATCGTTGATAGGCATCGCGTTGTAGCGGGTTGATGTGGTCGACAAGGCATCCTTTGAACGTTCCGGCAAGTATCTCGTCTTCGTGTTCAACGAAGGTTGCCACACATTCGCTTTCCAGTTTGCCGATAGCACAAGCTCGCATGTAGACCACGCGTTCGTTCTCGTCGGTTATATGTTCATCTTCGATACGTTGTTTTACACGTTCCTGTTCCTCCGGAGAGAGGAAACCGAGCAGCAAGTCGCTCGTCTGTTCGTAGGAGAGGATGCGTAGTTTATGCGAATCTTCAATGTCCATGACCTCGTAACAGATGTCGTCGGCCGCTTCAACGAGATATACCAACGGGTGTCGGGCGTATGCCAACGGTTCGTCGGGAGCCGAGTGGCGAATGATACCTAGTTCTTCTGCAATCTTACAATAAGTGTCTTGCTCAAATTGGAAGAACCCGAATTTGCCGTGATGACCATCTTGTCCTGACGAAAATGGGTATTTGACGATACTCGCAAGTGTCGCGTAGGTCATGGCAAAACCACCTACACGGCGACCATTAAACTGGTGGGTGAGCAGTCGGAAAGCGTTGGCATTACCTTCAAAATGGGTAATATCGCTCCAAAATTGACGGCTCAAGCGAGCCTTGAGAGCTGCTCCGGCCCCCTCTTCAAAGAAAGCTTGTATGGCTTTCTCACCGCTATGACCGAATGGCGGATTCCCCATGTCGTGCGCCAGACAGGCTGTGCTGACGATGGTTCCTATCTCTTCGAAAAGCGTACCGACCAGTTCGGGATGGCGTCGCTTCAATTGTGTGGCCACATCGTTGCCTAGCGACATGCCTACCGAGGCCACTTCGAGCGAGTGGGTGAGGCGATTGTGTACGAATACCGAGCCCGGAAGAGGGAATACCTGTGTTTTATTTTGCAGTCGACGGAAGGGAGCCGAGAAGATAAGACGATCGTAATCACGCTTGAATTCCGAGCGGTCGTCGTGCCGATTGGCATGTTTATATTCTTGTCCTAGTCGTTTGTTGGATATGAGTTGTAGCCAGTTCATGTGCTGATAGCGTCTTTTATAGGTTGACTGGGAGTCTGTCCCATCGCATTGTTTGACAAAAGTAGCAATAAAAAGTCATAACCTTGTGTCTTTTGATAGTTTTTTGTATTTTTGCAATGATGGAACTTCGACAACTCAAATATTTCTTGAAGACAGCTGAACTGCTCTCATTTTCGGAGGCGGCCAAGGCTTTGTCTATCACGCAAAGTACGCTTTCGCAACAGATAAAACATCTGGAAAACGAGCTTGGTGTGGAACTGTTCCACCGCAATAGTCACGAAGTGCAACTCACGGAAGCTGGCGAACACATGGTTCCCAACGCTCGTGCCACGCTTGTATCGGCCGATACCTGTGTGGAAAGCATCAACGAATTAAAGGCCATCATGACCGGGACGTTGAACATCGGAGTCACTTATACGTTCAGTCCGCTGCTTACCGACGCCCTGTTCGACTTCACTCGGCATTATCCGCATGTCCACATGAACATCATCTATAAGTCGATGAACGAACTCATGGAGATGCTGCAACAGCGTGAACTCGACTTTGTGCTGGCTTTCAAACCCTCCGAACGCTATGCCAATATAGATAGCCATGTGCTCTTTAGCACGCATCTGACGGCCGTGGTACGTACCGGTCATCCCTTGACGAAGCTATCTTCGGTGTCGTTATCGGAGCTTGACTACTACGATATGGCCTTGCCGGCTACGGGATTACAGGCACGTAATGCCTTCGACAAGATTCTTGCTGACAGCGACCATCATCCCCATGTGCTCATAGAGTTGAACGATGTGGAGATATTATTGAAATTGGTGCAGCTTAGTAATTACGTTTCGGTACTGGCAGAGACTACCATTCACGGTCTAGAAGGAATAAAGGGAGTGCCCTTGAAGAACTGTGAAGACCTGATGGAAGGTTGCATTCATGTGCGTAAGAATACGTATGTGAAGAACTCTGCCCGCGAATTCTACCGCATTCTCAGCGACTCTGAAGCTATCAAACGCTATTCCGTATTAGCCGATTTGATGTAATTACAGCAGTTCTTTCAACTGTGCTAGATGGATGCCGTTGCTCCCTTTGATGAGAATATAATATCCGCGAGGTTGCATTTTTGCAATCTCGCTTTTTACTTCCTCCACATCTTTGAACTTCCGGAAGTTGCATTGAGTCTTCCCGAATTCCTCTCCGACGAGCCATACAGTGCCTAATTGTTTCTCGGCCATGAGTTCTACCATCTTCTGATGTTCTTCCATGCTCGCCTCTCCCAGTTCTCTCATGTCGCCTAGAATGGCCATCTTATGCTCGTTTGGGATGAGACTGAAGTTTTGTAGAGCTGCCGCCATACTTGTAGGATTGGCATTATAGGCGTCGACGATGAGTTTGTTGTGCGCCGTTACGTCTAGTTGACTGCGGTTGTTGCTCGGAATGTAGTTGGCAAGTGCCTCGCTTATCAGTTCCGGAGCGATGCCGAAGCGCACACCGACAGCAATGGCTGCCAACATATTATCCAAGTTGTAGGCTCCGATGAGATGTGTTTTGACTTCGTACCACTGTCCATTGCTCGACTGCCAACGGAAATGTAAGAACGGCGTACAGTCGATTAACTCTCCGCGAGTGGTAATCTTGGCATCTTCGCTTTGCCCATAAT
This sequence comes from Prevotella sp. S7 MS 2, assembly GCF_000762865.1. Lineage (NCBI taxonomy): Bacteria > Pseudomonadati > Bacteroidota > Bacteroidia > Bacteroidales > Prevotellaceae > Prevotella > Prevotella sp. S7 MS 2. Next base: position 31,425 of record NZ_JRPT01000017.1, read on the forward strand.
AGATGGCTTCAGTGATGCCTGCGTGCTCCCGCATCTTTTCCAGATAGGGGTTATCTAAGTTGGCAAACACCTCGCAATGGTTAGCATGGAGATAGTCGTACAACTCTCCTTTAGTGCGCATCACGCCTTCAAACGATCCGAAACCTTGCAAATGAGCCTTGCCAACATTCGTTATCAGTCCGCAAGTAGGTTCCACCGTCTCCACCAAAGTTTTGATGTCGCCGGGATGACTGGCTCCCATCTCGATGACGGCTATCTCGTTTTGCTTCTTAAGACGCAACAAAGTTTTGGGCACTCCCACGTCGTTGTTGAAGTTGCCGAGTGTGTATAACACATCATAGCGCTTTTCCAATACGGCAGCAATGAGTTCCTTGGTCGTCGTCTTGCCGTTGGTTCCGGTGATACCTATCACAGGAATGTTGAACGTACGGCGGTGCTCGCGTACCATATCCTTGAATGCTTGCAGCACATCGGGCACCAATATATAGCGCATATCGCCCTCTACAGCATACTCGGCTTCGTCTACAACGGCATAAGCGCATCCTTTTTCCAACGCGGCAGCAGCAAACTTGTTGCCATTAAACGACTCGCCCTTGAGGGCAAAGAAGATAGAGCCGGCAGGGCAATCGCGGCTGTCGGTGGTAGCTTGTCCCTGTTTTAGGTACAAAGCATATAATTCGGTTGCATTCATGAACACTATTTGTTAGAGAATGAAATTCCTCTTTGAGGAGTTATGGTGGCTTCATTCGTATCATGGAGATACACGATGGTACCTTCATCTTATGCAAAGAAAGTGCAATTGAGCGCAATGAAAACTTGTTTTCAAATAGCCGAATGCAGCCTTTCTTATGCAAAGATAATGATATTTTCTGATTCTGTCGCGCCATGAGTGGGAAAATCGGAAAGCAACTTTGTAACCGTTGTTACAGTAACCATGGTTACAAAGTGAATAGATGGAAAATGGTGACTTCACTCGCATGCCTTTTTCTGTCTGTTATCTAGTCTACTTGCCAATTCCAAACTCTTTGTTTTCATAGCGAAGTGGTGGGTGTTCTGTTCACTCCGAGTAGCTATCTTGGTTAAAGGACAGCCCTTTGTAATGAGCGTAAGCCTAAAGGCATCCGGCTATGAAAAGGCTGCCTTTCAGGCAGTAAATTCCTTTTTTTCAATCCCACCCCAATAGTTTTCAACTCAAAAACCTATGAACTTATAAACTCAACTAATAACTCATCAACTCAATAACTTACAAACTAAAACCTAAACTTGTCTATTTGTTTACTCATTAACTTGTCTACTACTTCGCTGCAAAGCCGAGGCAGCGATGTTGACAAGACTTTGCAGTAATGCTGAATGGACTTGGCAGCAATACTGAGGAGCCGTTGCAGCAACCTCTCCTCAACCCTCTGTAGCCCCACCCCCGCCCTCCCCAAAAGGAGAGGGAGATGGTTTTGAGTTGATAAGTTCTTTAGTTTTGAAGCTGATGAGTTGTTGAATTTTGGGGAGAAAGACTTGATATTCATCACTTTTTGTATGTATTCTTTAAAGTAAAAGGGTGTTAATCATGCTACTATAGTCGAAAAGTGATACCTTTGCGGTCGCGTTTCGACGTTTGAAAAGTTTTATTGTATTCATGGCTAGACAGTTTTTTATCATCTTCGGATGCTTGGCATTGGGAGAGTTTGCAGTGTGGGCCACCGGCATCAAGTTGCCATCGAGCATCATAGGGATGTTGCTCCTGACCCTGTTTTTGAAACTCAAGTGGGTGAAATTGGAATGGGTTCGCCAACTGTGTGACTTCCTTATCGGTAACCTAGGATTCTTTTTTGTGCCACCGGGGGTGGCTATTATGCTCTATTTCGACATTATCAAGCCGCAGATAGTGCCTATCACAGTGGCCACTTTCGTGAGTACGGCCATCGTATTGGTGGTTACCGGTCATATGCACCAGTTGGTGATAGGCAGCGAGCGTACGTTTTTGAGATGGTATGTGTCACACTGTAGAAAGAATAGAAAATAAGCAACGCACATGAACCACGAATATTTATTGCAGATTTTTTCCAATCAATACGTATCATTGGCACTCACCTTTGCCATCTTTTTCTTAACGCGACGCCTGCAACGTCGCACTGGTTGGGTGTTGTTTAATCCCATCTTGATAACGATAGTAGCCATTATCGCTTATCTGAAGTTGACCGGTGTACCCTTTGAAACTTACAGAACCAATGGCGCACTCATCGAGTTTTGGTTGAAACCGGCCGTTGTGGCGCTTGGTGTCCCACTGTATTTGCAGCTTGAAGCCATCAAACGACTGTGGTTGCCTATCGTTGTTTCGCAATTGGTAGGGTGCTTGGTAGGAGTTGTAAGCGTCGTGCTGACAGCCAAACTATTGGGTGCTTCACAGGTTGTTATCGTGTCATTGGCCAGTAAGTCGGTCACCACTCCTATCGCTATGGAGGTGACTCAAGCCCTCAATGGCATTCCATCGCTCACTGCAGCCATTGTGATTGTAACGGGAATCATCGGTTCTATCTTCGGATTTAAGATGCTGGCAATTGGTCATGTCAACAGTCCTATAGCTCAAGGACTGAGTATGGGCACGGCTTCCCACGCTGTCGGAGCATCTACAGCGATGGATGTGAGTAGCAAGTATGGAGCTTTTGCCAGTCTAGGCATCACGCTCAACGGTATCTTTACTGCCCTGCTGACGCCCTCGATACTGAAGGTTATAGGGATTATATAAAGCCCCTTTCCAGCCTTTACCTTCCTCGTTTGCCGTTGCACGGGCTACACTGATAACGACTAATCGGTCGACGACCGATGGTTTTCTAATGAGGGAAAGAGTTTATATGATATTACAAGGTAGCTCTCCCTCCCTTTTTGGGGAGGGAAGGGGTGGGGCTGGGTGAGGTCTTACAAAATATCCAAATACTTCTCCAAGGGTATACCGCGATTCTTATCGACGTTGTCTTTATTCAAATCGATGAGTTTGTAGACGGCATCCATGGCCTTACGGGTACTCTCTGTGAGCTGTTCGCCATTGAGTAAATGACCAATGAGAACGGCAGAGAATATGTCGCCGGTACCCGGAAAATGCACTGGTATCTCGGTATAAGGTAATTGGAAGTAGGTGTCCGTTTCATGATTGTAACCTACTACCGATGGCTGTCCGCCGACAGGAATACTGGTGATGAGCACCGATTTGGCTCCTATATGGCGCAGACCATCTATCAAGGTATGCGCACCGTCCTTATCCACACCCTCCGGATGATAGGGTGAGTCTGTCAGATAACATGCTTCGGTGTGGTTAGGGAATACCAAATGGGCTACGGAAACCATTTCCCGCATGTTTTGGACTGTTGCCGGCGTCACCCCGTTGTAGAGTTTTCCCTCGTCGCCCATGATGGGATCGACGAAGATGGTGGTACCGGTGGCAGCCTGTTCGCGGCAATATTGCGATACCAGACGAGCTTGGCGTTCGGATACGATGAATCCTGTTGCAATGGCATCGAACGAAAATCCCAGCTCTTGCCAAACCGGAAAGACATTTTTGATATAGTCTGTGGTGTCGAGGATATGGAACTTTCCATAGTCGAGCGTGTTGGAAACGAGCGCTGTAGGCAGGTTGTAGGTGGGCAAACCCATGTACGAAAGGATGGGAAGCATGGCTGCTGTAGCTACCTTTCCGTACCCCGCCATATCGTTGATCAGAAGTATCTGTTTCTTGCTCATGTGTGTATGCATTATATTATGTGCAAAGATACGAAAAGGAGTGAAATATTTTTGTATCTTTGCCTAGAATGTTTTGCAATCGCAGAGTAGCTTTCCTGTGGGTAGGTAATTGTGGTTGGATATTCTGTAATATGTTTAACGACGATGCGAAAAAGACTTGCTACCTTTGTCGCCAGAAAGAGAAGAAGACTATGACAGAATCAAAAATTAGGCGTATAGACTCCATTGATGCTTACAATAAAGAGATGGGACTTGAGACGCGACACCCTTTGGTGACCGTTGTCGATATGTCGAAGGTTAACTTGGAAGCCGCTCGCGAAGAGCGAACGATTGAATATGGTGTCTATAGTATATGGTTGAAGCAGACCTATTGTGGCGATATTACCTACGGACGGCAGCCTTATGACTATCAAGAGGGGACGGTGACATCGTTCGCTCCGGGGCAGGTGATACATATAAAACCGGCTCCTGACTATACACCTAACGCTATCGGACTGCTCTTTCACCCCGACTTGATTCGCGGAACTTCGCTTGCTCAGAGCATAAAACAGTACGCTTTCTTTTCTTATTCGTCGCGCGAAGCATTACATTTGAGTGAGGACGAGCGTGCCATTTTCAAAGATTGTCTCAGCAAGATACAACAGGAACTGGAGCATCCTATTGACCAACACACGCGTAAACTGATTTGTCGGAATATCGAATTGCTCTTGGATTACTGCTTGAGATTCTACGAACGGCAGTTTGTAACGCGTAAAACAGCTAATCTTGGAGTCTTGGAAAAGTTTGAATCGTTGCTTGATGGCTATTTTAAGGGGCATCGACCGAAACAAGACCGACTCCGACATTGCCGCATGGCTAGGATATGCCAACACAACCTTGATGTATTCGCTCACTCGCTTCAACGAGACGACCCGCCGATTTTCCTATAAATAGGCTCTTATTAATATTTGCTTTAGACACCGGTATCTAAAAAATAGACAGTAAATGGGTGAATATCAAGAATAATTCTTATTTTTGCAAAACCAATAACTTAAAACTGTATCAATATGTTAGGCACACCGGAGATTATTCTGATAGTACTTATTGTCTTGCTTCTCTTTGGAGGTAAGAAGATTCCTGAACTAATGAGAGGCCTTGGTAAAGGCGTGAAGAGTTTCAAAGAAGGAGTAAACGGTATTGAGAACGACCTTAATCCAGACGCTCCGAAGAAGACGGAAGAGAAGAACGACTAGATACATGGCGGAAGAAGAGCTCTCCTTTTGGGAGCATCTTGACGTGTTTCGCAACTGCCTAATCAAGGTTATTTGCGTGACCGTAGTGGCTGGTATTGTCGCATTCTGCCTGAAAGAGCAGCTCTTCGACATTGTGCTGGCACCGAAAGATGCCCACTTCATCACTTACAAACTATTGGGTGCTGACGATTTCAGCATCCATCTAGTAAACGTAGGACTTACCGAGCAGTTCATGGTACACATGAAAACAGCTCTCTGTTTCGGTGTGTTAGTGGCCTTACCTTATGTACTTTACGAGCTCTATGGGTTTGTATCGCCGGCTCTTTATCAGCAAGAACGGCGTTATTCGGCACGTGTTGTGATGGCCGGATACCTGCTTTTCTGCGTAGGAATACTTATCAATTACTTCTTATTTTTCCCCTTGACGGTTAAGTTCTTGGCTACTTATCAAGTGAGTAGTGATGTAGAGAACCTGTTATCGTTGCAATCTTACATTGACACCTTGTTGATGATGAGTTTTGTTTTCGGCTTGGTATTCGAGATACCTGTCGTCAGTTGGCTCATGGCTAAGCTTGGTGTGCTTCGTTCTTCGTGGATGCGCCACTATCGTCGACACGCTGTTGTGGTGATATTGATAGTTGCTGCCATCATCACACCTACTTCCGACATCTTTACGCTCAGTATTGTTGCCGTCCCCATTTGGCTGCTCTACGAAATAAGTATCTTCTTGGTGCAGGGCGTAGAAGGCCCCGAAGTGGAGGAAGATGCTGTAGATGAAGAGGTAGAAGACACTATATAAGCCACGTAGAAAGTACATCACAGACTCTTAAATCCTTACTCTTTATTTCCTGCATGGGCTTGGCAACATCGCTGTCTTGGCTTCTCAGCAATGCTGCTACGGCTTTTCAGCAGTTTTGCCTAGCCCATGCAGAGAATGAAGGGTAAAAAGTTCGGAGTGAATAATGGGCAGTATGAGCCAATGAAATAGGTATGTTCATGCTGAAAGGTCATACCTCTTTTATCCGATAGATTACTGAAACAAGCAATAAAAAAGTCCATCTCGCAAAAGATGGACTTTTATGTTAGGCGACTATCAAGTCGCTATAGGTTTGTCGTTTATTTCAAAGGAATGAGCCAAGTGGTGAAGTCGAAGTTACCATACTTCACTTCGTACTTAGGCATAGCTTTGGCATGAGGCGACCAACTGTCGATACCACCGACACCAGCCATGCGCTTGTCGAGGAAGAGGTTGGTGTACTTGCTCTTTGCTACTTGCTGTGTATGGCGCTGTTCTTTTTCTTCTCCATCGTCCAAGTCGTCGATGTTGTAGTGTATAGCACTTGCCGAGAAAGCATTGTCAGATACCACGCGCAAGCCTGTACCGGCTTTTGTAGACTGTATCCACCAGCGCATATCAGTCTTGGTGCCACTCTCTTGTGGGCGAATATAAGAGAAGAACTGCTCATCGGCCGACTGTTTGTTGATACTGATGTTCATACATTCGCGACGGTCGAGGTAGTTTTCGATAGGTCCACGACCAAAGTATTCAGACTGATCCATATCGTATGGCATCTGAAGTACCATTCCGAAGCGGAACAGATTGCTTACCTTAGCTCCCGGAGTGGTCGTCATCTTCTGATTTACTTTGATTTCTCCGTTGGGATAAACCACATAGCTGAGTACCAATTGAGCCTTCACTTCGGGCATATCGTAGCGAGCTACGACGGTAGCCGTGCGTTTATCGCTTGTTGCGGTGAGGCTTTGTAGGTTCATAACTGGATGATGCCATGCTTTATAAGCGATGTTAAGATGGGCTCCCATATCGTTGTCAGTGACTGCACGCCAGAAGTTTGGCTTCAACGTACCGCCTTCACCGAGCATGGAAGTGCCGTTGACAGTGTACGAAGTGAGCAGACCTGTGGCCTTATCAATTTTCACATCTACACCGTTAGCAGTGATACTGATTTGTGTATCCTTCTTCTTATTCTGCAATTTCAGTTTGCCTTCAGCTGCCGGACCGGCATAGTTGTAGGTCGGGAGTGTGATGTGTAGCTGACGATAAGCCACTTCTTGGCCGGCTTTCATCAATGGTTCTGCAGTTTTCAATACGAAGCTTAGGTTGAGCAAAAGCTCTCCCTTGAAGGCTTGAGCATTGTAAGGCAGGGTGTATTCTACGGTCTGTTGAGGTGCCACTTTGAGGTCGTTGACCTCTCCTGTCTGCATAGCTTTACCGTCTTCTGTCATAGTCCATACCAGTTTATAATTGCTCAAGTCGCGGAAGAAGTACTCGTTGTGCACGCTAATCTTGCCGGCTTTGAGGTCAACGGGCTCTGCCCATATGTTTTGGTATTGGTAAGCCACTTCGTAAGCATGCGGATTAAGCTGGCGGTCGGGGCCAATGATACCGTTGCAATTGAAGTTGTTGTCGCTGCCATCATAGTTGTTATAATCGCCACCATATTTATAGATGCTCACACCATTGGCGTCTTTGCCGTGCAGAGCTTGGTCTACGAAGTCCCAAATAAAGCCACCTTGGAATTTCGGATATTTGCGGACGAGTTCCCAATAGTCTTTGAGTCCACCGCCCGAATTACCCATGGTGTGGTTGTATTCGCACTGAATGAGTGGCTTTTGGTCTTCGGGTGCTGTACTGAGAGCGTATTTTTCGCATGCTGCGGGAGTGCGATACATCGGACAATAGAAGTCGGTGTTGGCACCTTTCTCAGCACGTTCCCACTGTATAGGACGGCTACTATCAAAGTTTTTAATCCACTGGTAGGCTGCCGTAAAGTTTGGTCCATCAACTGTTTCGTTACCCAAACTCCAGTAGATGATGCTTGGATGGTTCACGTGCATCTCTACATTGTGCTGATTGCGTTCCAATATCTGTTTGGCAAAGAGTGGTTTCTTGGCCTCCGAATCGTCGCCGTACTGGAATCCGTGGCTCTCTTGGTTGGCCTCGGCACATACATATAGTCCGTACTCATCGCATAGATCGTACCACATTGGATCATTGGGATAGTGGCAAGTACGTACGGCATTGATGTTCAGACGTTTCATAATCTGAATGTCTTGAATCATTCTTTCTCGGCTAACGACGTATCCTCCGTCCGGATCCATCTCATGTCGGTTGGCTCCTTTGATGTAGATGGGCTTGCCATTGACAAGCAATTGGGCATTCTTTATCTCTATTTTACGGAATCCAATCTTCTGTGTGATGACCTCTTTCACGTTCTTTTTGCGGTCCTTTACGGTCGCTACGAGAGTGTAAAGGTAAGGACTTTCGGCCGTCCAAGTCTTCACATTGCGGAGCAAGAATTGCACTGTTCCGGATGTTCTTCCCTTGAAGTCGGTCTCTGATTTCAACACTTCTATGCCATTGGCATTGTAAAGTTGGAAGTCGATAATGGGTTGTCCCTTCACGTCAACACTGATCTGAGCCTCGCCATCTTGATAGTTGTTCTGCAAATCGGGGGTGATACGGATGTTCGTCATTTGCACATTGGCATCGCGAGCATATAGATAACTCTCGCGAGCAACGCCCGATAAGCGCCAGAAGTCTTGGTCTTCGCAGTACGAGCCGTCACTCCAACGGAAGCTTTGGAAAGCTATTAGGTTTGCTCCTTTCTTCAAGTATGGAGTAATATCAAACTCTGCTGCCACCTTACTATCTTCGGTGTAGCCCACATATTGACCGTTAACCCAAAGATACATGTTGGATGTCACGGAGCCGAAATGGGCGATAACTTGTTTCCCCGTCCAGTTATCGGGGATGTTGATAACGCGACGATAGCTGCCCACATGGTTGTCTTTGATAGGCACCTGAGGCGGATTGTCCTTGAAATGGCCGCGCCATGCGAAGCCCACATTGATGTAGACAGGGTCTCCATAGCCGTTTAGTTCCCATATACCGGGGACGTTCAGGCTCTTCCAAGAAGCGTCGTTGTAATCGGTTTTGAAGAAGTCTGTGGGGCGTTGGTCGGCATTTTCCACCCAATTAAACTTCCATGCACCATGCAATGAAAGATAGTTATCCGACTGGGTCATGTCGCCTTTCATTGCCTTCTCTGCCGATTCGTAGGCAAAGTAATTAGTATGAAGCTTGAAACGATTAACCTGATTGACTGCCATATCGTGCCATTCGGTGAATGTTGGTTGCACGGTCGGGGTGTTACTCGCACATACCGGCAACGCAGAAGTCAATGCAGCGATAAGGAAAAGTTTGTTCATAGATGTTGGTTTATTGGTATTTATTTGTGCAAAAATAACGATAAAACTCTGCATAAACAAAGGGAAATCGTCAAAAGATGTGAAATCTGAAAATATGACGAATGCTAGATACATTCGTCATAGAGGCGAGAAACGTCCATATGGTCGCATCTCTTATGGGGGTATAACAGTTCTGTTTCCTTGTTGAGTAGGACTAGGATAGGGCTTTATAGTTTCACGTTCGAGATGTCTACTAGATTGTTCACGATGGCATAGATGGTGAGTCCGGCCGATGAATGAATCTGTAGTTTGCGGGCAATGTTGCGTCTGTGCGTGATGACGGTGTTGAAAGAGATAAACAAATGGCCGGCTATCTCTTGGTTGGTCATGCCCTGTACGATGCAGATAACAATGTCTTTCTCTCGCTCACTCAGTGCATCTTTGGCATGAGGAGCTTTGGTGAGCATGGCTTCGATGTTGCTGCTGATGGCATTTTTGCCTATTTTCTCTTCGTAAAGTCGAATAGCCGGCACCATGATCTCGTCTTCCACGCGTGTGTGTTGCTTCAACCATTCCTCGTTACTATATAGTTTATAGAGGGTGGCCATGAGTTTGTTGTTGAGCAACCCGTTGCTAGGCAGATACTTGATGATGATGTCTTTCAGCTCATGGAGTTTGTCGTCGGTAGGCTCATGGTGTGTAGAATAGGTTTCTATATCGTAGTCGGTAGGCATCTGGTTAGCTATCAATTTCTCGATATAAGGGAACACGTTGCGCTCTTCATACTTCATGTGGCGATGCATCAAACGCGAGAAATCGTCGAACAAAGAAAGAATCAACTGCCCAATTTTGTCGTCGGGAGTCACCGATTCCACCAATTGCTCACGGATAGTGGGCAACTGGAATCCCAAATAATACTCATGACAAGCTCTCAAGTGTTTCAATAACGTGGGGATATGGATCTTGTCTATACTCGCCGTATTTTTATAACCGTTGATGGTAAAGTTGACAATTGTCAAGAAAGTAAATGTATCTACGTGTTGTTCTTCGCAGACTTCTTTTACTGTTTTGTCGCCAAATCCAAGGTTAATACCGAAACTTCCTAAGCTTTGCAACACTTCTCGGTTGTCGCTAATGAGACTAATCATCCGGTCGTTGGGCTCATAAATCTTGTGATTTACCATAATGTTCTTTGTCCTTCGTTACTTTCTTGCTCCCTTGTGGGCAAGTTTTTTCTTATTGCTCTGCATGCAAAGATAATTATTTTTCCACGAAGTCGGGTACATTTCGATATTTTAAGACGCTTTTTATACCTTTTCTTAACGTCTCAAAAACTATTAGAAAAGATGGAGCGTATTGTTTGTTTGCAGCTTCAGATGACTTATCTTTGTCTCGAAACCCAAAATAAGAGACTATGATACAGAAAAGATTTCAGGATGCAAAGTCTTATATTGTAAACTTAACAGAGCTGATTTGGAACTATATACGTCATCGCGATTGGTTCCCCGAAGGCAGTCTGTTAGCCATACAACCCGAAATTATTGAGGTGGTTATAGAACTTCCGGCCAACTGTAACGGGTGCGAATTATTCGATCCACAACTCTTTATCCGTCGCAATGCACTGGGTTATGCCGTCCCAAACATGCAAGCTATTCGCCAATTGGCACGTAGGTATTATTAAACGATGTATTCATGGGCTTGCTGCTATGGTTTTTCAGTGTTGTGTTAGATGTCGGGAAACGAAGCCCGCATTATCTATATGAAACTTATTTTAGCCTGAATGGCAACCATTGGTCGACGTTCTCACCGGCTTGCATACGCCTGCGAATTTCGCTACTACTGGTGTCGTAGAGTTCAGTTTTGAGCAGATGGACATTGGATGGCAAGGTAGTGGCGTCAATAGGATTGTTGCGACGAGGATAAATGAAGATGTCGTGGTCGCGCAGAATATCTTCATGATGTGCCCATTGTGGAAAACTGAGCCAGTTGTCGGCACCAATAATGAGACAGAATTGTCGGTTGGGATAGTCGTGATGTAGGTGTTGTAGCGTGTTCCAGGTATACGAAGGCTTGGGTAAGTGGAACTCGTAATCGGAGACAAAGAGTTGTGGCTCATCGGCCAAGGCTTGGCGCACCCATTCCAGTCGTTGCTCGTCGGGCATCAAGTCTCGCTGCCGTTTGAAAGGATTCTGGGGTGAGACGACAAACCAAACCTCGTCGAGATTGGCTGCTTTGAGTATCTGTTTAGCCAGCGCAACGTGTCCGATATGGATGGGATTGAACGAACCGCCATAGATACCGGTGCGAATGGGTGAGCTTGCGGAATTCATATTCCTAGGAAATCTTTGATGAGTTGGTAGGTCTCTTGTTTCGCTTTGTCGAGGTCATCGTTGATGATGACATGGTCGAAACAAGGTGCAAAGGCGAGTTCGTAAGCCGCACGTGCGAGACGTTGTTCTATGACTTCAGGCGCATCGGTGTTACGACCGACGAGTCGTTGGCGCAAAGCATCGATGGAAGGTGGTTGGATGAACAGGCTCATGGCACGGTCGCCATAGAATTGTTTGATGTTGCATCCACCCTTGACGTCGACATCAAACACCACATTTTGGCCGGCAGCGGACTGCTTCTCTACCTGCGATTTGAGCGTACCATAGAATCTGTCTTGATAAACTTCTTCGTATTCGAGGAACTCGTCGGCTGCAATCTTGGCACGAAACTCATCGGGCGTGAGGAAAAAATATTCCACTCCGTCTTGTTCTGTACCTCGTGGTGCCCTGCTGGTACAGCTGATGGAGAATGCCAGATTAAGTTCCGGATGTTTCGTCATGAGCCAATTGATAATAGTACTCTTGCCACTGCCGGATGGCGCAGAGAAGATGAGGAGTCGGCCTTTAACCTCCTCCGACCCCTCCCAAGGAGGGGAGAGCCTACGGGAACAAGTCTTTCCTGAGAAGGGAAGTGATGACATTGTGTCCTTAGGTTCAATACTTTCGACTGTAGATTTAGTCTTTATTCTTGTGGAATCATTCATATCTGTTGATATTATGTCATGTTCTTTTGGTTGGTCTAAACGATGTCGCTCTTTGTAATTTGGATTTATTTGTAGTGCCTTTTTGATTTTTTTGAATGACTACTTCGGGAGCTGTATTTACCTCTTCGTTAGTAAACCGAATGACTTGAAAGCCCTTTTGGTGGAGATATTCAGTTCGTTCGGCATCGTTCAATGGCTGACCATTAACGTAATGATAGCCTCCATCAACTTCTATGATGAGATTATGTGATAGACAAACAAAGTCTGGAATGTAATCTCCAATGGGATGTTGCCTACGTAATCTTACACCTAATTGCTTACCTCGAAGATATTGCCATAAAAGGAATTCAGAAGTTGTAGGGTATCGCCTGTTACTCTTTGCCGCACGACGTAGTAATTCGTAGTTGCCTGTTTTTGAGGTGAAGTAACCATAAGGTCCCTCACTGCATGCATCGTTTGGTATATTATCAGAGTGTTTCATCATGGGGATTATTATGAATCTGTTGGTCTACCCTTTCTTTGGGAGGTGTTGATACTATGTCTCTTTGCAGTTCTCCCTTGTAGAAAGAGACAAAGTGAGGTTTGTCTCCTATAGGTTTTCCTCTTTTAAAGAGAAGGTTGGAGATGTCCTTTGGCAGTTCTCCTTTGTTGGAAGAGGTTAAGTGAGGATTGTCCCCTGTAGGTCTTCCTCATTCTAAAGAGAAAGTAAGAGATGTTAGTTCCCCGTAGGCACTCCCCTCCTTGGGAGGGGTTGGGGGAGGTTTTTACAGTGCATTTAGCACTTGTTCCTTGATTTGCTCCAACTCATCTTTCATCTTGACGACGATATTTTGCATCTCCGCCTGATTGCTCTTGGACCCAGTGGTGTTGATTTCGCGCCCCATCTCCTGAGCGATGAAGCCCAACTTTTTACCTATCGGTCCTTCTTCGGCCATTGTTTCGCGGAAGTATTTGAGGTGATTGGTGAGTCGTTGCTTCTCTTCATTGATATCTAATTTCTCGATATAGTAGATGAGTTCCTGCTCCAAACGGTTGGTGTCGTAAGTCACACTGGGTATTTGTTCCAGTCCTTTGACAATGTTAGCCTTGATTTTCTCAACGCGTGCCTGCTCATAAGGTTCGATACTGGTAAGCAGTTGTTGGATGTTGTCCACCTTTTCGGTAAACTTCTGTTGCAGTGCAGCACCTTCTTGGTGGCGGAATTCCACGAGGGCGTCGATGGCTTCGTTGATAGTTTGGAGAGCTACGGCCCATTCGTCGTCGGACAATACTTCTACTTCTGTGCGTGTAGTGACGTCGGGCATGCGCATCAATGTGTTGTACCAATCCTGTGGTTCGGGGATGCCGGCAGTGGCAGAAATCTGCTTGAGTTGTTTGTAATAGTTCTCTACCAGTGCCGCATTGATGGGAGTGGCGTCGAGTGCAGCATCTTTCTCAATCCAAATAGAGAAATCTATCTTGCCTCGTTGCAATGCCTGTGTGATAATCTGACGTATCTCCATCTCCTTCTCACGGTAGAGTGGGGCGATGCGAGTGGATAGATCAAGTGATTTACTATTAAGAGATTTGATTTCTACATGAATCTTCTTCTCGTTGTAGATTGCGACAGATTTGCCGTAACCGGTCATAGATTGTATCATAATTCGAATCGCGTTAAATTTCTGCAAAAGTAAGAAAATTGCAGGAAAAATCTGTAAATTTGCGCTTTATTTAGAATATATTTGTAGTTATGTCGTGTATATTAAATATCGAGACGAGCACCGATGTTTGCTCGGTGTCCGTAGGACGCGATGGAGATTGTATCTTTAATCAAGAAGACCATAGTGGTCCTAATCACGCAGTGAAGCTCGGAGTGTTCGTAGACGAGGCTTTGGCATATATCGACGAGCAGGGTATACAGCTCGATGCGGTCGCTGTGAGCTGTGGCCCCGGTTCGTATACCGGTCTGCGTATCGGTGTCAGTATGGCTAAAGGCATTTGCTTTGGCCGTTCGGCTAAACTCATCGCTATACCGACCTTGCAGCTACTGTGTGTTCCGGTATTGTTGAAAGAACAGATGGAAGAAGAGAATGCTTTGCTCGTACCGATGCTCGATGCTCGAAGGATGGAAGTGTATGCTCAGGTAAATGACCGTGCATTGAAAGAAATACGTCCTATTCAAGCCGATATAGTGGATGCCGATACGTATAAGGAATACTTGGAACGTGGTCCGGTGTACTTCTTTGGCAATGGTGCAGCAAAGTGTATGGAGTCTATCAATCACCCCAATGCCCGTCTCATCAAGGACGTAGAGCCGTTGGCTAAATACATGTTGCCCTTGGCAGAGAAAGCTATGGCTGAGCAACGTTTTGAAGATGTGGCCTATTTTGTGCCTTTCTATCTGAAGGACTTTGTGGCAAAGATGCCGAAGAAATTGTTGTAAGATAAGCAAAAACCAAAAAATCCATTTCATGAATATCCAAGGATTAGACTATAATACCCAGCGCGAACGCTTGAAACTTCCGGAATACGGGCGAGAGATACAAAGCATGGTAGACTATGCGGTAGGACTCCCTACGAAGGAAGAGCGCCAACAGTGTGCTGAATCCATCATTGCCATCATGGATAGAATGTTTCCGCAAAACCACGATACTCAAGACTATTTGCAAAAGTTGTGGGATCATCTAGCTATCATGAGCGACTTTAAGCTAGATGTAGACTATCCTTTCGATGTGACAGAAGCAGTGAAGATGGGCGACAAACCTACGCCTGTGAGTTATCCGATGAAGTCGATTCCGGTACGCCATTATGGCTATATGCTGTTCGAGGTGTTTGAGAAATTGAAGACCATGGAGGAGGGTGTGGAACGTGATGAATTGATTCGCTTAACGGCCAACCAAATGAAACGTAATTTGGTACAGTGGAGTCATGGCTCCATTGATGACGAGAAAGTAGCGTCGGATTTGGCGCGTTTTACTGACGGTAAAGTGCAATTAGACTTGTCTACATTCAAGTTTGATAAGATTATCGACCGCGAGCCCCAGACTACTAATAACAAGCGAAAGAGGAAATAATGGAGTCTTTTGTGATAGAAGGAGGGCATAAACTCCAAGGAACCATTAAACCGCAAGGTGCAAAGAATGAGGCGTTGGAGGTAATCTGTGCCACGTTGCTGACCCCGGAAGCTGTTAGAATAAATAATATCCCGGATATTCAGGATGTAAACAATTTGATTAAGTTGTTACAGACGATAGGGGTGAAAGTGACACGGCACAATAAGAACGACTACACATTCCAAGCCGATGAACTGGATTTGAGCTACTTGGACAGTTTGGAGTTTGTGAAAGCCTGTGCAGCTTTGCGTGGTAGCGTGCTGATGATAGGCCCGTTGCTTGGGCGATTTGGTAAAGCTACGGTGGCTAAACCCGGTGGAGACAAGATTGGTCGACGTCGTTTGGACACCCATTTCCTAGGTTTTAAATATCTTGGTGCGAAGTTTTCGCGTGAAGACGAGCGCGAGGTATTTCATATAGAAGCTCGCAAATTGAAGGGATGCTATATGCTCTTGGATGAGGCTTCGGTCACAGGTACGGCCAATATCATCATGGCGGCTGTGCTTGCTATGGGTACGACGACTATCTATAATGCTGCATGCGAACCCTATATTCAGCAACTTTGCCATCTGCTCAATGCGATGGGAGCTTGTATCAGTGGCATTGGTAGCAATTTATTGACAGTCGTTGGCGTATCATCGTTGCATGGTGCGACACATCGTATATTGCCGGACATGATAGAAGTGGGGTCGTTTGTCGGTATGGCGGCCATGTGTGGCGATGGTATCAGAATCAAAGATGTATCAGTACGCGACCTAGGTATTATTCCCGATGCGTTCCGCCGACTAGGTGTGAAAGTCAAGATTGAGGGCGATGATCTATGGATTCCGCCTACCAACCACTATGAGATAGACTCTTTTATAGACGGTACCATCATGACATTGGCCGATGCTCCGTGGCCGGGATTGACTCCCGACCTATTGTCGGTATTGTTGGTTGTGGCTACACAAGCCCGTGGTAGTGTGCTGTTCCATCAGAAGATGTTTGAAAGTAGATTGTTTTTTGTCGATAAATTGATAGATATGGGAGCACAGATTATCTTGTGCGATCCCCATCGGGCTGTCGTTATCGGACATGACCGTAAGCGTACTTTGAGGGCCGGAAGAATGACCAGCCCCGATATTCGCGCCGGTATCGCGTTGCTGATAGCTGCATTGAGCGCGTCGGGAACAAGCAAGATAGCCAATATTGCACAGATAGATCGTGGCTATGAGAATATAGAAGAGCGTCTCAACTCGCTCGGAGCTAAAATAACTCGTGTGGATGATTAAGACTGAAGACGTATATAAGATAGGTAAGATAGGCAAGCCTCATGGGGTGAAAGGAGAGGTTTCGATGTCTTTCACCGACGATGTCTTCGACCGGGTGGAGGCAGATTACCTCGTCTTGGAGATGGATGGAATCCTCGTACCTTTCTTTATGGAAGAGTATCGGTTCCACGGTGAAGAGACGGCATTGGTGAAATTCTGCGATATTGAGACGCAGGAGCAGGCTCGACAGCTCACCGGTAGCATCGTATTCTTCCCTCGACATCTGTCTGATTCGGATGCGGAAAACGTGACATGGGCTGAGATTATCGGCTGGACGGTGCGCAATTCGCATGACGGGGAAGCTGTAGGAATCATCCGGCATGTGGACGACACCACTATCAATACGCTTTTTGAAGTGCTTGCTCCGGACGGGAAGGAGATACTCCTCCCTGCATCCGACGACCTGATAGCAGGCGTTGACCACGACAAACACGAAATAAGCCTGATGATACCCGATGGTATCATGTGGCTGGATGAATAAGAGAAACGACAATATGAAGAAACAAATATGTATCCTCGGTTCTACGGGTAGCATCGGAACACAGGCACTCGACGTTATCGAACAGCATAGCGACCTATACGAAGTGTATTGCCTGACGGCCAATAACCGCGTGGACGAACTGGCGGCGCAGGCTCGCAAGTTTCGTCCGGCAGCAGTGGTTATCGGCAATGATGCTCATTATGAGAGGCTGAAGGAATTACTCTCAGACCAACCGGACATCAAAGTTTATGCCGGACGGGAGGCTCTGGAGCAGATCGTCGAGGCCGAACCGATAGACATGGTGCTCACGGCGATGGTGGGATATGCCGGACTGGCACCGACCATTCATGCCATCAAGGCACGTAAGAAAATTTGTCTGGCCAATAAGGAGACGCTGGTTGTGGCCGGAGAATTGATTTGCCGGTTGGCTCAAGAATACCATGCGCCCATCCTGCCCGTCGATAGTGAGCACAGTGCCATATTCCAAAGCCTCGTCGGCGAAGACCATAATGAAATCGAGAAGATACTGCTGACCTGCTCCGGTGGGCCTTTCCGCAAGTTCACGAGTGAGCAGATAGCCCGCGTGACAGCCGCAGATGCACTCCGACATCCGACGTGGGAGATGGGTGCGAAGATAACTATCGACTCGGCATCGTTGATGAATAAGGGCTTCGAAGTGATGGAAGCGAAGTGGTTGTTCGGTGTTCCGGCCGATAAGATTCAAGTGCTTATCCATCCACAGAGCATCGTTCACAGTGCGGTACAGTTCGCTGATGGTGGCGTGAAAGCTCAATTGGGTGTGCCTGATATGCGACTTCCCATCCAGTATGCATTCTCTTTCCCCGATCGTCTGCCTCTGAATGGCGACCGATTGGACTTGTTCAAGCAGCCGTTGGAGTTCTTTGAACCGGATGTGAATAAGTTTAAATGCTTGGCATTGGCCTATGATGCCATTCAAAAAGGTGGTAATATGCCGTGTATCTTGAATGCCGCTAATGAGGTAGTAAACGAAGGTTTCCGTCGTGATAAGTGCTCATTCTTGGGCATGGCCGACATTATAGAGCAGACCATGCAGCAAGCTACTTTCGATGCTACGCCTACCTATGAGACTTATGTAGCTTCGGATGCGCAAGCACGTGCTATTGCCGGCGAGTTGATGGCAACGAAATTTTAATAATAAATAGAATCATTCATTTAGTCCAAACAACTATAGACAATGGAAATATTTCTGATAAGACTGCTACAATTCATGTTGGCAATCTCGTTACTAGTGCTGCTCCATGAGGGTGGGCACTTCTTTTTCTCTAAACTTTTCGGTGTTCGTGTTGAGAAATTCTACCTCTTTTTCGACCCTTGGTTTCATCTTTTCCAGTTTAAACCGCGCAAGAGTGATACGACATACGGTATAGGTTGGCTCCCACTTGGTGGATATTGTAAGATCTCCGGAATGATAGACGAGAGCTTCGACACCGAACAAATGAAGAAACCGGCCGAGCCTTGGGAGTTCAGAACGAAGCCTGCGTGGCAACGACTCCTTATTATGATAGGTGGAGTGTTGGTGAATTTCTTGTTGGCTCTGTTTATCTATTCGATGGTTTTGTTCCATTGGGGAGAATCGTATGTGGCTGTCAAGGATATGACCATGGGTATGAAGTTCAATAAGGAAGCCAAAGTTTTGGGCTTCCACGACCATGATATATTAATAGGTACGGAGAAAGGTGATTTCAAAGACTACGGAGCCGACTTGTTCCGCGATCTTTCTGAGGCGCAAAGCGTGCGCATTGTTCGTGATGGAAAGGCCATGACGCTGCCTCTTCCGGGCGAGATTAATCTGCTTGGTATGTTGAAGACGGAACCTCGGTTCGTGTCTCCTTTCGTCCCGGCACAAGTAGATAGCGTGTTGGCAGGTTCTCCTGCTGCCAAGATAGGGCTTGCTAAGGGCGATGTGATGGTCGCTGTCAATGGCAAGGCTGTTGATTCTTACAATGAATTTATGGGAGAATTGGGGCGCTTGTCCGATGTGATGATGGATGCAAAGACTCCTCAGGATAGTCTGAAAGTACGCACGGCATCCTTCGTAGTCAAGAAAGCCGGCATCGAAAAACTTGATACCGTCAATACTATATTGACTTCCGATTTGAAGTTGGGATTCATTGTGAAGAATCTCTTCGATACTTATCAAGAGACACATGTGACTTATGGATTCTTCGAGAGTTTCCCTGCCGGAGTACGATATGGTTGGGATGTATTGTCGGGATATGTCAGCGATATGAAGTATGTGTTCACTGCCGACGGTGCAAAGAGCCTCGGTGGATTCGGTGCTATAGGCAGTCTGTTCCCTCCAACATGGGATTGGCATGTCTTTTGGTTGATGACTGCTTTCCTCAGTATCATCTTGGCTTTCATGAATATCCTGCCGATTCCGGCACTTGATGGCGGACATGTGTTGTTCCTTCTCTACGAGATGATAACGCGACGCAAACCAAGTGAGAATTTCATGATACGTGCCGAATACGTAGGTATTGGTATTTTGATGCTGCTGATGGTACTTGCCAATCTCAACGATATATTGCGTTGGCTTGGTTATATGTAATATAAAGTCAGTGATTTTTAATAGATGAGCAGTGTATCTATGCCAAGTTTGCATAGGTGCCCTGCTTTTTTGTTGATCTTAACTCTGCTTAGTAATTTTTTGAAAGAGTAATTTAGTTTTTTATGGAGCAAAATAGTCCGATTCTTTCTATAATTCAATCAAATGCGTTCTTTATAGTTAAAAAAGTTGTACTATTATAAGAATTGTTGTAATTTTGTCCCATAATTTTAATTAAGCAAGTAGTACAAGATTTAAGTCTGGGGTACTTTTATTATTTTATTTATTTACATTATGCGTAAGATACTTTCTATTATTGCAGCCAGTGTTATAACACTGAGCGCAAGCGCACAAGGATTTGTGGGTAACAAGTTCTTTGATAACTGGTCTCTTGGAATTGAAGTTGGTGGTACAACAGCTACTAGCCATTTGGATCAAGTTCCCGGTTCTAATAAAGCTTTCAAACAAGGAGCTTTTTGGGGAGGCATGCGTCCTATCTTTGGTGCGGAATTAACTAAGATGATTTCCCCTGCTTTTGGACTCGCTATTCAAGATCATGCGGGAGTTAACTGGACGGATAGCAAGACAGTTGTAGATTACAACGACCTCGTTTTCTTGGCAAAGTTAAACTTGATGAACTTCTTTGGAGGCTACAAGGATACTCCTCGTACATTTGAGTTAGAAGGTGTATTGGGTGTGGGTTGGCGTTATTACTTCAATTCAGACCATATTGAGTATATCAATAATGGTAATCCCGGAACAGCTTATAAAGATGCTCAGGGCAATGTGTTGAACAATAGCTTCAGCGATGGCCGCGATTCTTGGATTACAAAGGCTGGTTTGAACTTCCTATTCAACTTGGGTGAGAAGAAAGCTTGGACTCTCTCTGTGAAGCCGGCTATCGTTTGGGATATGGATGGCTTTGCCGTTCAGCACAACAACGGTGCTCGTTTCGATATAAACCATAGCAATATTGAATTGATGGCAGGTCTTACTTACCACTTCAAGAGTTCTAACGGTGAACATCATTTTACGCTTGTTGAGCCTTGTGATCCTAACGTAATTGACGGCTTAACTTCTCAAATCAACGACTTGCGTAATCAACTTAATGACAAGGATGCACAAATTAACAACCTCAATGATGAGAATGCTCGTCTGAAAGAGATGTTGAATAAGCCTGCAGAGAATACTTCTGTGAAAGAATTCATTGCAACTCCTATTTCGGTATTCTTTAATATTGATAAGACAAATATTGCTTCTAAGAAAGATTTAGTAAACGTTCGTGCGTTGGCTAAGTATGCTAGAGAGAACAATTCTAACCTTCTTGTTACAGGTTATGCAGACAGTGCTACCGGTTCAGTTAAACACAACCAGTGGTTGTCAGAGCAGCGTGCTAAAGTTGTTGCTGATGAACTTGTCAACAATATGGGTATCGAACGTAGCAAGATTAAGACAGCTGCAAAGGGTGGTGTGAACGATTTGTCACCTATCTCATTCAACCGTCGTGCTACAGTTCAGGTTACAGAGTAATCTAGAATTATCATTCATATAAAAAGAGCGAATCCATTTGGGTTCGCTCTTTTTTTGTTGTAGGCTTATAATACGATTCTTTTCTTTCTTGCTTAGTCCTTAATTCCAACCAATTCTACGGTGAATACAAGTGTAGAATAAGGTTTTATCTTTCCGGCTTGACGTTCGCCATAGCCCAACTCTTGGGGAATAAACAACTCCCATTTGCTACCTATAGGCATCATGGTTAATGCCTCTGTCCAACCTTTGATTACTTGATTGCAACGGAAAGATGTTGTTTGTGGATTACGATTGTAACTGTTGTCGAATTCGGTACCGTCAATCAACTTGCCCACATACTTCACCGTTACCTCTTGTTTCTCTGTAGGTTTAGCTCCGGTACCGGCTTTTAATACTTTGTATTGTAGTCCGCTAGGTAGTTTGATGACTCCCTCCTTCGTAGCATTACGTGCTAACCAATCAGCATTCTCTTTCTTGTAAGCTGCGTTCTTTAGCTCTTGGTCGGCTGCCATACGTTCACGGTACATCTTATCGGCAGCCGCTACTGTGTAATAAGTGGTGTCGTTGGTTAGTGCAGCAATGAATCCTGCGTGGAACATATCTTGGCTTATGGAGTCGCGAGTACCCTCAAAACTAGTACGCGCATGGGTGATGATGCGTTCGTTTACCATGTTGGCAATCTGTCCACCAGCATTGTAAGCTTTGAACTTCGGATCGTTGGAATGGCTTAATGCATCGCGAAATCCTTGTACGAAGTCGGCCATATAAGTAGTATCTACTTCATACTGTTGCTTGATAAAAGAGAGGAGGCCTTGCGTAGCCGCCATTCCGGCTGCATAACTCACTGAGTCACTTGGGGTCGCTAGTTTGATAGTAGCTACCGGTTGTGCTGTTGTTTTCTTCTTCTTTTTGTCTTTAGCTTGAAGAGTCAAGGCTTGTGCGCCCATCAAGAGGGCGATAGATAGTAAAATAGTCTTTTTCATTTTCATGCTTATTTATATGCAACAAACCCCCTCTCCACAGTGGGAAAGAGGGTTTGTTAGTTTCTCATATTGTGAGTAAGCGACTTATTTAACGCTTAGCAATTCAATCTTGAAGATCAAAGCAGAGAAAGGTTTGATAGTACCTTGCTCACGCTCACCGTATGCTAAGTTCTGAGGAATGTACACTTCCCATACAGAACCCACCGGCATGTGAACCAAAGCGTCTGTCCATCCTTTGATTACCTGGTTGGCACGGAGGCTAACAGGGTTGCCACGTTGATAAGAACTGTCGAATACCTTACCGTCGATGGTCTTGCCTTCGTACTGTACTTCTACCATAGAAGTGTCTTTAGGCATAGCGCCCTTACCCTCTTTGATGACCTTATACTGTACACCGCTAGGTAATGTTTTCACACCGGCCTTGGTCTTGTTGGCTGCGAGGAACTTCTCACCGGCTTCTTTGTTTGGACCATATTGTTTCTCCATGTTTTTGCCCTTGATGCGTGTCATCAATGTCTGGGCGGTCATTTGAGCCTGCTCAATGGTCATTTTCACCTTGCCGGTTTTGCCGGTTGTACCAGCGATAAAGCCTGCCATGAAGTTCTTCATAGAGATAGTCTTGGTAGAATCATCGCCGAAAACTTCGTGATTGATACCCTTGAACATCTGCTGACTAATCTGCTGGCCAATCTGAATACCTGCATAGTAAGCAGCTTTCTTCTTGTTATCACCGGCGTTAGCACCTTCGTTCAAACCCTTGATGAAGTCTTCCATATAGGTAGTATCAATCTGCATACGACCTACTAGATACTCTTTCAAGCCCTGAGTCTGTGCCAAACCCATAGCATAACTCATGGTGTCGACATCATTTTTAAGATCAGCCTTAGGGGTTGAGTTGCCGCATGATGTCAGAGCGGCTACGCTGATAGCCAATGCGGCTACGATAGAAAGTCTTTTCATTGGTTTATAATTGAATTTTTAGAGTTTTCTTATTTCACTGCAATCAGTTCTACGTCGAAGATCAAAGCTGCGAATGGAGGAATTGATGCACCTGCACCGCGTTCGCCATAGCCTAACTGATAAGGAATGAAGAAGCGATACTTAGCGCCTTCCTGCATCAATTGGAGACCTTCAGTCCAGCCTGCGATAACTTGGTTCAAGCCGAATGTAGCTGTCTGTCCGCGGTCGTAGCTGCTGTCAAATTGTGTCCCATCAATCAATGTACCGCGATAGTGGCATTCCACTTGGTCGGTAGCCTTGGGGCTTTTACCGTTTCCTTCTAGCAATACCATATATTGCAGACCGCTAGCTGTGGTCTTTACGCCTTCTTTTGCAGCATTCTCTTGCAAGAAAGCTTCGCCCTCTTCTTTAGCCACTTTACCCTTTTCTGCGGCAGCCGCTTGTTGTTGAGCTTCTTTCTCGGCAAAGAAATTCTGTACGATGGTTTGCGCTTCTTGATCGTCGAGCTGTAACTTTGCGCCGGCAATCACATCTTTGATAGCCTGTGCAAAATCGTCGATATTCAAGCCCTCGGCACCCATTCCAGACAGTTGTCGGCCGATGCCCAATCCTAAAGCGTAACTAACTTTATCCATAAATCTATTTTCTGTTATTATAATAATGTGCTTATATTCCTGCAAAGTTAGCATTTTTATCTTACTTCCTTTCGTACAATAGCCAAAAAATCCTTAATTTTGTGGGAACAAGGGGGGAGTAAAGAAGTAGACAAGTTAACAAGTAAGCGTGTAGATTTGCCTAGAGAATGTGTAAGTGTATATCTATTTGGCTGTATCTTGTCTACTTGTTAGCTCGTCCACTTGTTAACTTTGAAGAACTCGTAAACTGTAAAATATGAAACATATTGTATTTCTAACTGGAGCAGGGATGTCGGTGGAGAGTGGATTTAAGACTTTTCGCGGCAATGATGGATTGTGGGAGAACTATCCGGTAGAGCAGATTGCTACCCATGAGGGATGGGAAGCTGACCCTACATTGGTGACTAATTTCTACAATATGTTGCGCAAGAAGCTCTATCAGGCGGCACCCAATGAAGGGCATCTACTCATCCACGAGTTGGAAAAACGGTTCGAGGTAACTGTCGTTACACAGAATGTAGATAATCTACACGAGAAAGCGGGGTCGTCGCGAGTCATTCATCTGCATGGAGAACTGTCTAAAGTATGCTCTAGTCGTGCCCCTTACGACAACCGATATATACGCGAACTGCCCGAAGATGATTGTCAAATAAAACCCGGAACCAAGGCCGAAGATGGTTCGTTGTTGCGTCCTTTCATCGTGTTCTTTGGTGAATCGGTACCCATGATGGAACCCGCTGCAGTGGCAGCACACCAAGCTGATATCTTTGTTATTATTGGTACATCGCTCAATGTCTATCCGGCTGCCGGACTGGTACAATATGTTCGTCCCGAAGTTCCGGTTTATCTCATCGACCCAAATCCGGTGAATGCAGCTGGTGGTCGAATCGTTCAGATAGCCAAAGGAGCGTCCGAAGGTATGAGGCAGCTCGCTAAAGTATTGGAATAAACATGTTATTCATAGTCGGAGGGTGTCGAACGTAAGCGAAGATAGTCTCCGGTATGCGTATATGTACTACAATCATGGAGTAAAGAGATTGCAAATTTCCCCCGCGGACGAGACATGTCGCGTCCCTACAGAAGCCCCACCCCATCCCTTCCCATAGAGGGGAGGGCGACAGAAATAAAGCTTCCCCGTCCCACAACTAAATAACTTATCAACTCAAAAACTTACAAACTAAAGCCTAAACTCGTCTACTTGTCCACTTAAAACCTTCTCCCTCCCCTTTTGGGGAGGGCTGGGGTGGGGCTGTTGCAGCGGTTCCTCAGTATTGCTGCATGGCCTCTTCAGCATTCTTGCAAAGCCGAGACAGCATCGCTGCCTCGGCTTTGCAGCAAAGTAGTAGACAAGTTAACGAGTGGATAAGTAGACGAGCTTGAAGTGAGAAGTGGGGGCTTTTATTATCAAAATGATAATAGAGTTTCAAATAGTCTATTTATTTTCACTTTTTATGTTTACCTTTGTTGCTAAATAGAACAGCTGAAGTAATTACTTAAAAGATGAACTTAGATAGTGAATATCGTGATGGATACCTCGTCTCTGTAGAGATGAAAAAAATCTGGGCAATAGAACTAGATTTGCTTAAAAAACTCGTTGATATTTGCCGGAAGCACGATTTGCGTGTATGGATAGAAGGAGGTACGTTGCTAGGAGCGGTGCGTCATCAAGGATTTATCCCTTGGGATGATGATATAGACGTCACGATGCCTCGTCCGGATTATGAAAAGTTGCGGCTTATCTGTGCTAAGGAATTGGAGGCGCCTTACTTTTTGCAGACTCCTTATAATGATGAACATTATTGTTGTGGGCACGCTCAGTTGCGTAATAGTAATACCACGGCTGTGCGTCCGAGCGATTGTTACCGTCCTTATAACCAAGGAATATTTATAGATATATTCATCCTTGATGGCATGCCCGATGATATGGTAGAACGAAAGCAGCTGGTTAAGAATGTCCGCAGACGTTTGAGATGTCTCAAGTCGATAGATTATCCCATCTTGCTCTCAGGGCGTTTAGGGCTGTTGTTTCGCAAGTACTGGTGGCGTCGCCAGGTGATGAAGTATGGATTTGCCCAACTATATCAGTATGTAGACGATTTGTTGTTGCAACATTCTTGGGATGATAGTCGGCAATTGGGACATGTGGCCTTTGCAGGAGATAGGTTTATATGGGATAAACACATCTTTGACCATACGACGATGCTATCTTTTGAGGGGTTACAAGTGCCTGCTCCGGGCGATTATGATGCATATTTGAAAGTGGTGTTCGGTCCCGATTATATGACTCCTGTCAAATGTCCGAATATGCATGGCGCCGTAGTGTTTGATACAGACCATAGCTATAAGGTACGGATGCCGGATATACGTCGGGCGTATAGACGCTCGGCAGTTAAACGATTACTAGCAAAACTATGAATATGAAAGAGCTAAAGAATTTGCTGAATTTTACAGTTGGACCGGTCATGTCGTCAGAGGCGGTTCGACAAATAGGCGGAGAGCAGGTGCCATATTTTCGTACCCCCGAGTTCTCGGAGCTGACATTTGATAGTGAGAGGCTTATCAAGCAGTTTGCGCATGCCGAAGATTCTGCAAGAGTATTGTTCTTGACCGGTTCTGGAACGGCTGCAATGGAAGCTACAGTGATGAATGTGCTGACTCCGGCTGATCGTGTTTTGGTTGTCAATGGTGGTAGCTTCGGCCATCGCTTCGTACAACTTTGCGATATTCATGGCCTGAATTACACCGAGATAAAGCTACCTATGGGTAAGCAGTTGACCGAATTGATGCTTCAACCATTTGCCGGTCAAGGTTTTACTGCGCTCTTAGTCAATGTGGGAGAGACCTCTACGGGTGTACATTATGATATAGATTTGATTAGTCGCTTTTGTCAAGAGCAAGATCTTTTGCTTGTGGTTGATGCCATAAGCTCATTCTTGGCCGACCCGTTTGATATGGCGTCACTGCATGTAGATGTGATGATTACTGGTTCGCAGAAAGCTTTAGCGTGTGCACCGGGTATCTCTGTGGTGGTTCTAGGCGAAAGGGCTTTGGCACGTGTAGAGGGAAATAAGGTAAGAAGTATGTACTTTGACCTGAAGGATGCACTGAAGAATGCAGAGCGAGGTCAGACTCCTTTCACTCCTGCCGTCGGAATCTTACGGCAGATAAATGCCCGACTTCATGAAATAGCAGAGGCAGGTGGCGACGCCATAGAGATAGAACGAACCCGCTTGTTGGCAGAAGACTTCAGGCAACGTATCCGTCATCTGCCGCTTGAATTGTTTGCTGAATCTCCTTCGAATGCCGTCACTTCGCTTCATCCATTGCATGCTTCGGCTTATGATATATTTGTTTGTCTCAAAGATGAGTACCATCTATGGGTATGTCCGAATGGTGGAGACTTGCGCGATAAAGTGTTTCGCGTAGGTCATATTGGTGCCTTGACTGTGGAGGACAATACGGTTCTGATAGATGCTTTGAACGACTTGCATACCAGAGGAATATTATGAAAAAGGTAATTACTTACGGAACATACGACCTTCTGCACCATGGGCACATCAAACTATTACAACGTGCCAAGGCATTAGGCGATTATTTGATAGTCGGAGTGACTGCTGACACTTTCGATAGGTCGCGTGGTAAAATCAACGTACAGCAATCTTTGATAGAGCGTATTAATAATGTGCGTGATACAGGATTGGCCGATGAGATTGTCGTAGAGGAATATATAGGGCAGAAAATCGATGATATTCGTCGTTTGAATGTGGATGTATTCACGGTTGGGTCGGATTGGAAAGGTAAGTTTGATTACTTAAAAGAGTTCTGTGAGGTCGTGTATCTTGACCGTACAGAGGGTATCTCAAGTTCTGAATTGCGTTGTGAACAGCGCGATATAAGAATAGGTTTGGTGGGCGACTCGGCCATTCTAAACAAATTTGAGAACGAAAGTCACTATGTGAATGGTGTTACTATCAGTGGTGTGTGTACGAATAATGGCAGCTTGTTGGCTGAACGACTTCATCAACTGCCTTGTGTGACAGACCAGCTAGATGAATTATTGAATGTTTCTGATGCCATATACGTGATTTCAAAGCCCGAAATGCACTATGAACATATATACCGTGCCCTCGGAAAAGGAAAACATGTGTTGTGCGAAACTCCAATAACTATCAAGGTAGAGCAATGGTGTGAATTGCAGCAGATGGCAAAGGACAAGGGATTGGTGCTTGCCGATGGATTGAAGACTGCTTATTCTATGGCCTATGACCGACTTTGTTTATTGGCTAAGAGTGGGGCAATTGGGAAGGTAGTTTCGGTGGATGCCACTTGTACAAGCCTGCAAGACATGGAAAGAATGCGCGAAGGGAATGGTCCATGTCCATGGAATAGCATTTGCGCATGGGGACCTACGGCTCTATTACCCATCTTCCAATTGCTAGGGACAGACTATATAAGTAAGCAAATCGTTACACATCTGCTGGATGAAGAGTTGTTCTTTGATGCCTTTACCAAGGTTTCTTTTGTCTATCCGCATGCTGTAGCCTCGTTGAAAGTAGGACAAGGAGTGAAGTCGGAAGGCGAACTCGTCGTGTCGGGAACAAAAGGTTACATCTATGTTCCGGCTCCATGGTGGAAGACAGATTACTTTGAAGTGAGGTATGAGAACCCTGCTGAGAATAAACGTTACTTCTATCAACTGGATGGCGAAGGCATTAGATACGAGATATTATCGTTTATCAAATCCATCAAGTCGTCGCGTAATGAATCTTATATAGACGTGAACACATCTGAAGCTATTATCCGTGTCATTCAAGACTTCTATGAAGGACGGGATGTTATCAGGATGTAGAGCCTATCTTTTACCTAATCTCTCGTGGATACCATCGCTATAGGCCTGCCACAACATGGGTAAGTCTTTCCATTGCCACGCCTTTGAGAAGGGCATGGTAAACAGAGCGGGAATGATATAACCAATCATTCCAATGAAGCTACGTAGGTAGCGAACGCCCCAATTACGGCCATAATGATGGTTCAGATAGGCCTCGTTGCGTATTTGGTAATATCGTTTCCACTTCTTTTTTTGATTACGTGTGACCCATGTATCATCATTGAAGAACTTATGTTTGTCCATCAAGGCATCCGGAATATACTGTAAACGGAAGCCGGATAGATGGGTTCGTAGGCAATAGTCGGTGTCATCGCAGAAGATAAACAACTCTTTGTTGGGTAAACCAATTCTCTCTACGACCGTGCGATTGATGAGTGGACCTTCGAAGTCGGCTCCAACAATCTCTGTGGCTTGGCTTATTTGCTGTTTGGCTAGTTTTCGTCCGTGCATGGAAGCTAATGGATTGGTGAAGTCGAATTTTTGAAATTCATGTGTAAACACTTGTCCGTCGAGTAGTCGTCGGGGCGAGAGTATGCCGATACTGGGTTGCTCTATGTATTTCAATAATTGTATTAAGCAGTCGGGGCGTGGGAAGACATCGTCGTCCATACACCATATCCAATCGGCTCCATCGGTATAAGCTCGCTGGATACCGGTATAGAATCCGCCACTTCCGCCCACATTCTCTTGGTGTATGACAGTTAAATCGGTTTGCTCATCAAGCCATTCGCAGGTTCCATCTGTACACCCATTGTCGACAACAATGACTTTTGAAAGGCCTTGTTGTTGGCGAAGCGAGGCTATACCGCGCTGGAGTAGTTCTATACGATTGTATGTTACGACTACGGCAATAATCTTTTTTATTTCAGTCATACGCCTACTTTGTCAATTGATTGATGGCTTCTTGCAATGCCTTTGTGAAGTAATGACCGTTCCGAAGCTGCTCGCTTACCCGATATACTTGCTTCTTCATCTCGTCGTATTGCACAGCTGTAATGCTTGGGAGTATGTCGTTAAGCTCTTCGAGAGAATCTATACAGATTCCGATACCTTCCTCTTGGACGACGTTTGCAAGGGCTGCTTGTCGCCAAATGATAATGGGAAGACCGGCACGGAGATAAAATGAGACCTTATGAGGGCTGTTCCAACGGAGGTATTCGCCGAAAGCTCCGCTGCAAGTACGAGTATCTGCACCATCCCAAACGAGTCCGAAATGTCCGTCTACATGCTCTATGAAGTCTTCGGAGGCCATAAATCCCTCTATCTTGACGTGCTTACTGTCTGCTAATCCGGGCAATCCGTTCTTGTTACCATAGATTACCAATTGATAGTTTTGTGCTTGTTGCGACATTAATCGTAGGAAGCTGTTCTTCCGTTCGGCTAATGCTCCGGCATATATAACGCGTGGATAATCGGTCAAGGTTGTTTGTTTCTGATGGATAGTATGACTTCGATAATCGAAGAGACTTAGCGAACCCAATGGGTGTTTATATCCTTTCGTGTGGAGCCATTGCTTCATTGTCTCGTTAGAAGCGATTACATAGTCAGCGCACATTAGTCGATCTATCTCTTGTTTTACGCCAAGTCGCTTCCTACGCATGGAACCGAGATCATGAATTAAGGCTATGGTTGAGGCGCCACGCAACTTTGCAAATCGGCAAATAAATGCAAAATATTTCTTGATAGGGTATTGAAGTACGATTAAATCTCCACGTCGTATCGTGCATATCGTCTTTAGAATGCCGGCCAAATCGAGAAAAAATGTCAGTATCTTACTGTTATAATAGGTTGTTGGCAGGCCTAGATTATGTGCCTGTAAGCCCCTAAGCGTCTCCTCGTTATCGGTTTTGGCTTTATTACCAGAGCCATTAACGCCTCGATAATTGCGCGATATGTAGCATAATCGTTTCTTTTTCATAGTTCAAGTTTAAAAGGAATGTTGTGTTTACGTTGATAGTTTATCCAAAAGCGACGGCGCAGTTTCAACGCTCTGTCAACGACTTCTTGTGGTATGATGCCCCGTTCTTCGGCATAATGTTGCATCAATAATATGAAAAAAGCTTTGGGTCCCCACATTCGTTTAAGGTTGTTGATACCCTTATTGATACTTACCGGGCCAAAGTACATGCGATTGGTGTCTACCAATGAGAACTTGAATCCATCCTCATCATGCTTCCACAGTATATTGCCGGGAGTGAAATCAAGGTGCATGATGTTCTTGTTGTGCATGCTGGCAGCTAGATGTGCAAGTGCTTTAGCTATGGGTTCGTATAGTTCAGGAGTAGCATTCCCCATATCATAGAGCGTATGTGGATAGTCGCATTGCTCACTAATGAAGTACGTATATCCCAATAATCCGGCCTGTCGTTCCTCTATATATGCGATAGGTGTGGGACTGTTGATACCGTTGCGCAAGAGTATGGCAGGGTATTCAAAGGCTCTCTGTCCCTTGGGTTTACGCAATCCGCATGAATATATCAATCGGTTCAGTCCATTGGGTACATGGTATCGTTTCACATTCAGCTTCTGGCCGTCGGGTGTTTCCATCACTTTTATCTCATTGCGGAGGTGATATATGGTAGTACCCTCGGCTTCGAAACGAGATGGAATACGCTCAATGTAGCTTCTCAGATATTCGTATGTAGGATTTAACAACATCATGCTTGCTTGCCTTCCATTCTTTTATTGTATTCTTCGTGCGTACGTTTCCATCGGTTATGGCTCCATAAATAGTATTCGGGATTGCGTCGAATAGTCTGTTCTAACAACTCGAAGAAACGGCGGGTAATCTCGTGTTCGGGCAGCTCATTGGGCATTTTGGTAATGAGATGATACGTACAAGTGTAGTAACCGC
Source organism: Prevotella sp. S7 MS 2 (assembly GCF_000762865.1). Lineage (NCBI taxonomy): Bacteria > Pseudomonadati > Bacteroidota > Bacteroidia > Bacteroidales > Prevotellaceae > Prevotella > Prevotella sp. S7 MS 2. The sequence continues at coordinate 62,952 of NZ_JRPT01000017.1, forward strand.
GACGTGGTCGGCTCATCTCTACGTAATAAACGGCATTGTTTAGCTTCCTCATGAGGCGTTCACTACCGGTAAATACGGGTGTATCGTGATTGAGAAAAGGCAACCAAAGGTGGATATTCTCCCATTTTGGGGTTTGGTCTGATATATAACCGAAGAACGAGTTGATGCCTTGTTGCTTGTAGGCGAGTAGGTATCGGAGTGTATCTTGTTTGGGAATGGGAACTCCATTAGCTTGTGACGAACGTATGCGGCGGAACAATTCGTCAAAAAAATGATTGCTAAGAGGGTGGTAGACGAGTCCGCAACGGCTCTCTTTTGGTAATTCCATACCCACACATGAGAGCCATTCCCAGTTACAATAATGCCCTAGGATGGCTGCTACCGATTGTCCGTTATCGAAACATTCGATGATTTCTTGGGAGTTTTGGATGGTGAATCGATGCTTCAATTCCGTGTCACTGATGCTTAGCAACTTGATGGCTTCGAGTGTATAATCGCAAAACCAGTGGTAAAATCTTCTTTCGATGTGTGCTATCTCTGCCTCATTTTTGTCGGGGAAAGCAGTCGACAGATTCTTTCTAACGATTTCACGACGGTATCTCAATAGTCTGTATACAAGTAGATAGGCTATATCGGAGATACAATAAAGAACGCGGAAGGGTAGGAGCGAGAGGGTGTAAAAGACACCAAAAGCCAATTTCCTCCAAAATCCCAGCTGCTCTTCGTGTTGGAGTTGGGACGCAGAATTCGTCGTTTGACAGTTTAGTCTCGTCATGTTTGTATTCTCAGTATAGTCTTATTTACTCTCTCTTTCTTAGCGATAAGAGTGGGGAAGTCCCCTTATTTCTGCATTTCGTTCAGTTTCTTGTAGTATCCGTCTTTCTCTATCAGCTCGTCATGCGTGCCACGTTCCACGATACTTCCGTCGTGCAACACGCATATTTCGTCTGCATGTTTGATGGTAGAGAGGCGGTGTGCCACAGCAATCGTGGTACGTGTGCTCATCAAGTGTTCCAATGCGTCTTGTACCAGACGTTCACTTTCGGTATCAAGAGCACTTGTTGCTTCGTCCAGAATAAGAATGGGTGGATTCTTTAAGATAGCTCGTGCAATGCTTACACGCTGTCGTTGACCGCCCGACAGTCGTCCTCCACGGTCGCCGATGGATGTATTATAGCCGTTCTCCGACTGCATAATGAACTCGTGGGCATTCGCTATTCGCGCTGCTTGTTCTACTTGTTCAGGCGTAGCATTGTCGGTTCCGAAGGATATGTTGTTGAAGAACGTGTCGTTGAAGAGTATTGCTTCTTGGTTCACATTGCCTATCAATTGTCGTAAATCGTGGATTCCTAGGTCGCGAACATTGACTCCGTCGATGAGTACTTCGCCTTCTTGAACATCGTAGTAACGCGGAATGAGGTCGACAAGGGTAGATTTTCCGCTACCACTTTGACCCACCAAAGCTACTGTTTTACCCTTCTCTATCACGAGATTGATGTCGCGTAGCACCCATTTCTCGGCATATTTGAACGATACATGGCGGAATTCTATCTGATGTTTGAAGCTACTGATATGCTTCGGATGGTCTGTCTCTTTGATGGAAATCTCTGCTAGTAGAATTTTATCTACACGCTCCATCGATGCCAAACCTTTCGGAATGTTGTATCCGGCCTTTGAAAATTCCTTCAAAGGATTAATGATTGAGTAGAGTATTACGAGGTAGTAGATGAACGTCGGACCGCTGATAGTCTGGTTGTTTAGTACTAGTATACCGCCAAACCAAAGCACAATGACTATCATAACCGTCCCTAAGAACTCGCTCATGGGATGTGCCATCTGCTGTCGGATATTTACTTTCATGATGTTATCGCGGTATTCCGAGTTGATACGGTCGAACCGTTGGTTCATCTTCTCTTCTGCACAGAAGGCCTTGATGATGCGTAATCCGCCGAGAGTTTCCTCTACTTGACTCATCGTATCGCTCCATAAAGCCTGTGCTTTGATACTTTTGGCTTTCAGTTTGCGCCCTACATAGCCCATCAACCAGCCGAACAAGGGGACGAAGATGACTGTAAACAGGGTCAATTGCCAACTTATAACAACCAACGTAGCAAAGTAAGCGATGATGAGGATTGGGTTTTTGAAGAGCATATCAAGGCTCGACATGATGGAACTTTCAATTTCCTGCACGTCTCCACTCATACGGGCAATGATGTCACCTTTACGTTCTTCTGAGAAGAAAGAGAGTGAAAGGGCATTTATTTTACGGTAAAGTTGATTGCGTATATCGCGTACTATACCGGTTCTGATGGGTATAATGGTGGCCGACGATAGGAAATATGCCCCTGTTTTCAGGAATGTCATGAGTGCCAAAAACAGTCCGATGATGAGCAATGTCGTCGTTGCACCCATATCGCCTATCATCGATTGCACGTAATAGTTGACATTATTGCTCAGTACTTCTTTTGCTGAAGCGTCGTCCCATGCCATCAATGCCGTTACTTTTGTGGTATCTCCGGTATTAAAGAGAATCTGTAATATCGGGATTAATGCGGCAAACGAGAAGATATTTAGTACTGTCGAGAGGATGTTAAACATCACCGATAGTATCAAATACCGCTTGTATGGCGGCACAAATCGTTGTAATATCTTGAAGAATTCTTTCATTTATTCTCGGTCAATCCAATTCTCTATTTGGAGATTTGGGATTCTTTCCAAATGTTTAGTATTCTCTGTTACCATCACACATTGATTGATGATGGCCGTAGAACCTATCAATAAATCAAAATTGTCTATCAGATTCCCTTGCTCCCTTAGTAAAGCTTTTGTTTCAGCAAAGACCTCCAAGCAGTCATAGATAGGTAAGACGTCGAAGACTTTAACAAGCGATGAAATCTCATCTCTATTGCGTGGATTCTTACCAACGGCAGCACCATATAGCAACTCGGCCACTGTTATTTCTGAGATATAGCAATTCTCAATACCCACACTTTCTATCTTTTCAGGAATATGATATTTATTCTTGAAATAAGAAATGCAGATATTTGTATCAAGCAAATATTTCCGTCTAGTCATTTAAAGGAAGTATTTCGCGTTCGTAATCGGCTTTTCTACCTTCGGCAATGGTTTCTTCGATAGTATCCATACTCGGATCATTCTCCCAAACACCTGCCAACTGTTTGAAAAGTTTATATCTTTCAGTCTGCTTTGCCATATTATTCCTTTCTTTTCTAGCTTCTTCGATGAGCCTTTCTCCAAGTCACTGCTTATTACTATAGCTTAGTGAAAATGAATTGATATAATCTAATAGATTGTTGAGTGGAACTTGTGCCTGCATAAAACCTCCTTTTTATTCGTCTTCCTTGCAAACTTACACAAAAGTTTTGATATTCCATACAATGCGAGGGATTTATCATTGTGAGGCAATGCACAATAGGGATGTAGCAAGAATGATAAATGCTAGCACTAGAGATGGCATGTAGTCTGTCTCGCAAGGTCTCATACCGATGATTGGTAGACTGGCTATAGGGAGACGGAGTACACTCCGTCTCTACTGTTCGACACTGCTTTTTATAGGTGTTTTTGTTGGCGTTGAACTTACACTTCTTCTCCAAACAGTGTGGCACTCGTGCTTCCGGTGATTCTCACTTTCACGAATTCACCGATATGATGGTTGCCTTTATCGAAGATGACAGCCTTGTTTTGTTCGGTTCTACCCATCAATTGCTGGCGACTGCGTTTGCTGAATCCCTCTACAAGTACTGTAAATTCCTTGCCTTCATCCTTTTTATTCTGCTCGGCACTGACCTCTGTTTGCAATTGTATCAACTCGTTCAAGCGGGCAATCTTTTCTTCTTCCGGCACGTTGTCGGGTAAATGTTTGGACGCATAAGTACCCGGACGCTCGCTGTATTTGAACATGAAGGCCGAGTCGAAGCCTACCTCGCGTACCAACGATAACGTCTCTTCAAAGTCGGCACGGCTCTCGTTGTGGTAGCCGATGAATATATCGGTGGTGATACCGCATCCGGGGATGATGCGACGGATATTGTCTATCATCTTCAGATACTCTTCGCGGGTGTATTTGCGGTTCATCAGTTTGAGCTGACTGTTGCTTCCACTCTGTGCCGGGAAGTGGATATGCCGGCATAGGTTGGGCTCTTCGGCGATGGCATACAGGATGTCTTCGCTCATGTCTTCGGGATTTGAGGTGGTGAAACGTACGCGCATGTCGGGTACCGATTGCGCTACTGTCCTCAATAGTTGGGCGAACGAGGTGCTGCCTTCTTCGCGTTTGCCCGATGGCGACAGTCCGTAGCTGTTCACATTCTGTCCGAGTAGTGTTACTTCTTTGAATCCCTTGTCGTGTAGGTCGCGCACTTCTTTCAAGATGCTTTCTACATCTCGCGAGCGTTCACGGCCACGGGTGAAGGGCACAATACAGTAGTGGCAGAAGTTATTGCAGCCACGCATGATGCTCACAAAGCCACTCACATGGTTTCCACCGATACGTTGTGGCACCACATCGCGATAGGTCTCGGTCTTTGAAAGCTCGATGTTCATGGCCTTATGACCTGTCTCTACTTGCGCAATCATATCGGGCAGGTTCAGATAACTGTCGGGGCCGCATACCAAATCGGCATGGTGATTGTTGATTAAGTTGTCTCTCACGCGTTCAGCCATACAGCCCAATACGCCCAAAATCAGTTGTCTGCCTTTCTTTTGTTCGGCATGTAATGTTTCTAATCGGTTGTAAATCTTGTTCTCCGCATTCTCTCTGATGCTGCAAGTGTTCATGAATACAGCGTCTGCTTCGTCTTCTTTCTCGCAGATTTCGTATCCTGCCATCTGCATTACAGAGGCTACTACCTCGCTATCAGCAACGTTCATCTGACAGCCGTAGGTTTCTATATATAATTTCTTCATCCGTTTTAATTGGTTATATGGATCATCTGGGATGTGAGTTATCCGATGCAAAGGTAGTGTAAATCAATAAGATAAGCAAGTAAACGACTTTTTTTGTGATGATGACCAAGCTACTTGTTGATACACATTTAGTCTTATTCTCTTGTGGAATGAATAACTAATAAACTCAAAAACTTATGAACTCAATTTGCTGCAAAGGCGAGGCAATATTGCTGCAAAGCCCGGACAGCGTTGCTGAAGAACCGAGGCAGAAAGACTGGGGAGGCACTGCAAAAGCCCCTCTCCAACCATCTACAGCCCCACCCCAACCCTCCCCAAAAGGGGAGGGAGATGGTTTTAAGTTGACAAGTAGACGAGTTTAGGTTTTAGTATTTAAGTTTTTGAGTTTATAAGTTTTAAGTTGTGGAATCGAAAAGGCTCATCTCTTTCTCCCTCTTCTTTTGGAGAACCATCGGTCATCGACCGAGTAGTCGCAGTCGACTCAACCGGTGCGATAGAAAACGAGGGAGATAATGCCCGGGGAGAGGCTCCTATAGAGACGGAAAGTTTTCCGTCTCACAAGCAAAAGGGTGCAAAAAACAACTCCCATCTTAGCTCTTTCTCAAGGGGAAGAATGTTGTATTGAGTTGATAAGTTATGGGTTGGGAATTAAGTTCATGAATTTTTGAGTTCATGGGTTCTTTGTTCTTCCTTCCTCTTTGGGGAGGGATAGGTTGGGTTTTATGGTGTATGAGATTGGTGTACACACCATCTCTACAAAGCAAATATAAAGGTCATTGCTGGTCTTGTTTGATGGATTCTATCAGTCGGGCGAACATTTCGCGCATGCCGTAAGCCGGTTTCCAGCCCAAGGCCTGCATGCGCCCGGTGTCCAATCGCAGCTTAGTGGTGGGCGAGTAGCCCATTCCCTCGGTCAGGTTGACGACTACTTGCACGATAGGATTGAACTCGTGGCAGAGCATGCGAGCCATGTCGACGATAGAAATATAGGTCTCTTCGTTGGCTATGTTGTAAGCCCGACCGCTTTCTCCTTGTGTCGCAAGACAGAGCATGGCAGCCATGGCGTCCGTCGTGTAGCAGTAGCAGCGGCTCAATTCGCCCGTGGTGTGCAGTTCAATGTCGCGACTGTCGATGATGGCGCGGGCAAACTGGGCAAACACCCGGTTGTCGTCGGCTGCCACACCGGCTCCAAACGTCTGTGCCAGTCGGGCTATCCTGACAGGCAGTCCATACTCGGCGGCATAGGCATGGCATAGGCATTCGGCCGCGCGCTTGGCCATGGGGTAGCTGCTGCGCGTGTCCATAGGGTCTAAGAATCCCTGCCGGTCTTCGGTCAGCGGTGTGGAATCGTCGTACACCGTGCCGTAGACTTCGAGCGTAGATGCATAGACCACCGACTGCACGGCATGTCTTCGGGCATACTCAAGCAGCGTGCGTGTACCGTCGAGGACGGTCGTAAAGGTCTCCGCGGGATGTTCCACGAAGTAGCGCGAGGCCGTGGGAGCAGCGAAATGGATGATATGTGTGGGTGCCTCGTCGGGCAGGAAGGGCAGCGAAGCGGCGAAGTCGTAGACATAATATTGATGCTGTGGCGTGGCCGCACCGAGCAGCTGGGTGGCTTTTTCTAGGTTTCTCACCACGCTGATGATGCTGATATGGAGCTGTTGTTGCTCGTTGAGAGCCTGCAGACAGCGTACCATGCACGAGCCAAGGAGTCCGGTGGCACCGGTCACCATGATTCGGCTGCCTCGCAATGCGCTACCGTCAAAGTGGGCGGCAAAGCGGAGAAAGTCTTCTTTCTGGACGTTGTTCATCGTTTAGAGTCCGAATATTTGTTGGTCCTCGTGTACCTTCACCATCGCCCGGAACACGAAGAAGTCGGTCGGGGTGGTAATCTTGATATTCTCCATGGGACCGATGACGGTGCCTAGCTTGTAGCCATAGTGGCTCATCATGGTGCATGAGTCGATGAAATCGTGCAGCCCCTCGGCGATAGCCCGTTCGTGGGCGGAGAGAATGTCAGACAGTTTGAAACTCTGAGGTGCGCGTGCTATGAGCGAATCGGAGCGCGAGGGAATCTCCAAGGATCCATCGGGCTGGCGCACGATAAAGGTTTCTGTGGCCGGGATGCACGTGATGCAACTGCCGCATTCCTCTACTTTGCGCAGGTTGTCGGTGATAGTCTGCTCGGTAATCAGGGGGCGCACGCCGTCGTGGATGAGCACCGTGGCGTCGGCTTGGGCTATCTCCTGAGCTGCTTTCAGGCCGTTGTAGATGGACGCCTGTCCCGTCTGGCCGCCGGGAACCACCTTGACCACCTTGTTGATTTCAAACTTACGCAGCTGCTTTTCGAGGAAAGGTATCCAGTTTTCGATACATGCTACCACGATGGCATCAATCTCCGGATGGTTGTCGAACAGCTCTAATGTATAGATGATGATGGGTTTTCCGTTGAGATCGAGAAACTGTTTGGGGCGCGATTTGGTGTGCATGCGCAGGCCGGAACCACCGGCAAAAATCACAGCTATATTCATATCGTGAGATGTTTTTAGTCGTAGAAGACGATGTCTATCTGGTGTCGGTCGCGTTTATCGCGCGGTGGCAGATCCATATAGTTGCCATACGCGATGCGACAAAGCTCTTCGGGATTGGACGGTCCTTCGAAGGTATGCCCCTCGAAGACGATGGGTTTGTGCGGCACCATGTATTTCTTAGGGTTCTGCTCGTAGAACCATGCGCCGTAGGAGTGCATGTAGAGTTCGGGATTTCCAAAGCACCTACCGATGAGACGGAATGCAGGGAACACCACATGATGGAGTGTCTGATAGGTCATCTGTGCCAAACGGGGGTGCGAACCGGCCAGATAGAGGTTGGTGTTGACCGACAGCTTGGCGGCCAGATGCTGTAACCATGGAATCATGTGTCCCTCGTACGGGAAGATGTCGACGTGCAGTCCGCGGAATTTCTGGGCTTCGTGCATGCGCCGGTCTTTGCTGCCGGCTGCCGCGGTACTGCGGTTTTCGCTCTTCAGGTCGCGCAGGCACGACCACTCTTTGTAGAATCCGGGGTCGGTATCGTTGTCTTGTAGCACGTATTGAGGATGTGGATGCATCTTCAGATAGCGGCATAGTTTCTTGTAATCCTTGTAGCTCAACACCATGTCTATATCGTCATCCCATGGGATAAAGCCTCCGTGGCGCAGCGCACCGAGTATGTTTCCGCCGTCGAGTCGGCATGCCACGCCTATCTTCTGGGCCGTTTCTTGCAGGTAGATGGCCATGTCGAGCATGCGAAGTTGTGCCTGTCGCAGCACCGAACCGTCAGGATTATAGTCGCGGCGTAGGGTCTCGTCGGTCTCGCCCGTGTTATATTGTTTCGTCATTTCAAGTCTGTTTTTGGCAATTTACTTCTTCACCCAAAGGCGATAGTTGTACATTTGCATGATGGGATAGAGGAGGGCACGCAGCCATTTTACGATTCCACCACCCGGAGTTTGGAACAATCGGCTGCGATGTCGGATGAAAAAAGCGGTCAAACGAGCGTAGGCTATCAGCCCGTTGCCCAATTGTAAGCGAATGAGGCGGCATCCTTCGTCGTATATCCAAGTGTTCGGATGAATCTCACGAAACAGTGCTTGGCGGCCTCGGAAGTAGCGTTGCAGATGAGGTTTGGCCTTTGTGTAGTTGCAGAGTGACCATTTGAGGATGCGAAAGGCATTGCCTACAGTGGGTAGACTGCCACTGAATGCCACGTAGGTGGCCGCATTGGCATAGCGACGCTGGTGTACCAGTACCTTGTCTACAAATACAATGCTGTCGAAAGCGGCTGCCGTCATGCCTAGAATGGCATCGTAAAGCGAGATGCCATAGATAGGATTATCTTGGGGTAACAGCTCTATCAAGCGACGATTGATGAGCATGGTGTGACCGGGAAGGCTGGCAAAAAGCAATCGGATGAGGCTGGTGTTGGGACGACGGCCATCGAACGAGGCAAACGAACCGTCTTCAGAGAAAGGCTTGGAAAAGCAACTACACAGCAAATGGTCGCCAATGGCCACTGCTTGTTGCTCAAGTTTGGTAGGCTCCCACAGGTCGTCTTGGTCGCAGATAGCAATCAAATCACCAGTGGCTTTGCGTAGTGCACCGAAGAAATTGGAGTTGACGCCCTGCCCATCTTCATTCACACATACCTTGATAAACGGATAGTTGGCGGCATATTCTTGCAATATGGCCATGGTGCGGTCGGTGGAATGGTCGTCTTGAATGATAATCTCGTCGGGCAGTAGAGTTTGGGTGACAAGCGTATCTAACTGTTCTTTCAAAAACAGTTCGCCATTATAGGTGCACATCACCACTGAGATACGCTTTTTATCCATTGTTTTTCGCCCCTAAACACGGGTATTGGTTTCATGCAAAAGTACCATTAATATTTTAATATTCAAAAGAATTTACTACTTTTGTAGCTTGAAGCAAGACTCGAAATAACACTGATTTACATGAGTTCATTGAAAGAAAAAACCGCCAAGGGATTGTTTTGGGGAGCCGTGAACAGTGGCTCTACCCAATTGTTGAATGTTGTTATTGGTGTTTGTCTGGCTCGTTTGCTTGATTTGTCTGATTATGGTATCGTGGGTATGTTGACCATCTTTACGGCCATCGCAGGCAATTTGCAGGACAGCGGGTTCTCTACTGCTCTCATCAATCTGCCCAAGATACGGAATCGCGACTATAACTCCGTGTTTTGGTTTGGCGTCTCGGTGAGCATTACGCTGTATGTAATTCTGTTTTTCGGTGCGCCGTTGATAGCCGATTTCTTCCATCAACCCTGCCTGATACCGTTGTCCAGATTCATCTTTCTCACCTTTGTACTGGCCTCGCTGGGCATTCCTCATAGTGCCTATATGATTCGAAACTTCATGAATAAGGAGAAGGCCATCATGGGATTTGTGGCCTTGGTGGTGTCGGGAACAGTAGGTATTGTGTTGGCTTTCAATGGTTATGGCTATTGGAGCTTGGCTTGGCAACAGTTTCTCTTCATCCTTGTCTTGGATTTAGGCCGGCTGTATTATACACGCTGGTTGCCCACCTTTGAGTTCGATTTTGCCCCTATCCGCTCTATGTTCAGTTTCAGTAACAAGATATTGATAACGACAATGATCGGCACCATCAGCAATAACTTTCTCACATTCATATTCGGTCATCTCTTTACGGCGAAGACAGTGGGTAGTTTTACGCAGGCTTATAAGTGGGATACGATGGGTTATTCGCTCATCTCGAACACCGTAGCACAGGTGGCTCAGCCTGTTTTTGCGCAGGTGGGAGATGATAGGAGCAGGCTTAAAGGCGTGTTCCGGAAGATGATGCGGTTCACGGCTTTCCTCTCATTCCCGTTGATGTTCGGGCTTTGCATCGTCTCGCGGGAGTTTATCGTCGTCACGATCGGAGCGAAATGGATGGCCAGTGTGCCGCTGTTACAGATACTATGCGTGAGCGGTGCGTTCTTTCCTTTCTATACATTGTATCAAAATTTGGCCATCAGTCATTCGCGTTCCGACATTCTGATGTGGTGTAATGTGGGGCAAATCGCCTTGCAACTCATTTTGATATTGGTGTCGTCGCCCTATGGTATACAGGCGATGGTCGTGGTATATTCCTTGTTCAATATCGTGTGGTTGGGTGTATGGCAGTGTGTTGCCAAGCGTTTGGCCGGCATTGCCCTACTCGAATTGCTCCGCGACGTAGCGCCCTTCTTCCTCGCGTCGGTGGTGGTGATGGGGCTGACCTATGTCGTTACGCTGCCTATCCGTCCTCTTCTGCTTTTGCTTATCGTCAGAATCGTGCTGGCAGGTGGTCTCTATTTCGCCGTCATGAAAGTGGCTCATGTCGCCATTCTGGAAGAGAGTATGGGGTATTTGAGGAAAAGGCGGTAAGAATAAGAGGTTTTATGTCTTATACATAATAAAGGTGAAAAAG
>NZ_JRPT01000018.1:0-77560 GCF_000762865.1 Prevotella sp. S7 MS 2
GCTAATAATCATGAAAAACCTTGTATATCCAGCTTTTTTGCAAGGCGTCATAGTGGGTTTGACAAATCATGTATTCGATAAAATATGACAAGCAAAAGACTTCTTTCTCTTGATATCTTGCGTGGCATAACGGTGGCATGCATGATATTTGTGAACAATGGAGCGGGTGGCGACCTCTTTGCTCCGTTGCGACATAGCGTTGTATGGCATGCGAAGGACAGTTTTTCGATTTTGCCCACCTGCGTATCTTTGCCGTGATGCAACGCATTGCGCTCAGTTATGCTGCCGTTAGTTCGTTTGGTCTCACCTCTTTTATATATGGAGGTATTCATTCCGTGGTGTCTAGCGGGTATTGGTCGTCGTTCATTTATTCATCGTTGTTCGTCGCGATGCATGTTGGTTTCGGTTATCCTTTGTATCGTAAGCACATCTTTATCAAGTTGTAGACAGTGCAATATAGAAGTAGTGCCCTGCGATAGCACATCATTTAGAAACTTCAAATAACTTTACTCGTTTTACTGAACAGGCTCGGCAGCATTACTGTCGAGCCTGTTCAGTATCCCTGTTCGGCCGTTGCAGCATTGTTGCCTAGGCTATGCAGGAAAGAGAGAGTGATGAGTTAGGAGTGAGAAGTGATGAGTTTGTGAATGTAAAGAGTGATGAGTTAAGAGCGAGTAGTGAGGAGTTTATGAATATAAGGTTAGAAATTAGGAGTGAGAACTGAGGGTATTATATACTAGAGAGTTTATACATTGAGTCGAAAAAGGAAAAAGAGTTCATTTATTTGTGAATGTATTCGGAAATAATTATCTTTGTACCAAGATGCTGATAAGCAGAAAAAGTGGAAGTTTATTTTGAAAAAGACTATCTAAAAGAGTTGTACCAGCAGGGAAAAGCTACGGATAAAAAGCATTGTTTTCAGCCAGACATTATCCGTAGATATATTCGTGTGGTAGATACACTGATAGCGCAACCTAACACGATTGCCCTTATGCAATATCGTTCCTTACATTATGAGAAATTGAAAGGAGATAAGGTTGGATTGTCATCTGTAAGAGTAAACGACCAATATCGAATAGAGTTTGAGGAACATATAGTGGATGGGCAGACACTAGCCACGATATGTAATATTGTAGAATTGTCAAATCACTATAAATAGGAAGCCTATGACAGCGAAGAACGAACAGGCGATTCAGAATGTAGCTAACCGTATGGAGCCTTTCGCACCAACTCATCCCGGAGTCGTTTTGAAAGAAGAAATAGAATATCGAGGTATTTCTCAACGCAGAATTGCGAAAGAAATGGGAGTGCTCCCTACACAATTGAATGAGGTGTTGAATGGTAAACGACAACTCACAACAGAGTATGCATTGCTTTTTGAGGCTGTACTCAATATCGCAGCAGAGCCCTTGTTGGAGATGCAAGTGCGCTATAATATGATAATGGCAAAGCGTAATAAGACTTTGACAGATCGCCTTGCCAATATCAGAAAAATTGCAGCTGTGTTATAAATTTAGTATTTTATCCTCTTTATCCCTCTCTTAGGAAGTCGAGACATTCCTTGATTTCCTCGTCGGTAGCAGTTTGATTGATTTTGATATTGCCGATGTCGGAGAGGAGAGTGAAGTTGATGATGCCTGCAGAATTTTTCTTATCGTGGTGCATCAACTCTATTAATTCTGCGTAATCATCGCACGTGATGGGAAGTATGCCGTAGTTTTCGCGAACGAAAGCTACTGTTTGGCGCATCTTATCTGTAGGGAATGATGCCTTTAGGCAGCTAAGGTAAAGTTCGCAGATGAGTCCGAAAGCTACGGCATAGCCATGTAGTATAGCCGTATGGTCGCCTTGTGTAGAACGGCGTAGCGACCAACTTTCAAAGGCATGTCCGAACGTATGTCCAAGATTGAGGGCTTTACGAATGCCATGTTCGTGCGGGTCTTGTTCGACCACACACTGTTTTACCTTTACCGAGTCGCCCACCATCTGTTTCAATTCCTGCCAATCGGGCTGATCTAAGTTGAAATGGAGCAGTTGTGCCCACATCTTATCGTTGCTGATAAGACCATGTTTAAGCATCTCGGCATAGCCCGAACGGATGTTCATGTCGTCGAGGCTCTTCAGAAAGACGGTATCTAAAATGACGAATCTACTATCGCTGAATACGCCAATCTCGTTTTTCAGTCCATTGAAATTGATACCCGTCTTGCCCCCGACCGACGCGTCGACCATGGCAAGCAGGGTAGTGGGGATGTTGATAAAGTTGATACCGCGCTTAAAGGTAGACGCGGCAAATCCGCCTAAATCGGTCACCATGCCTCCACCCATATTGATGAGGCATGAGTGGCGAGTCGCTCCGTTGCGGCCGAGTTGCTCCCATACATACGCCAACGAGTCGATGTTTTTGTGTGTATCGGTAGCCGAGATGACGATGGGACATGCATCTTTTAGACCCACGAAGTGTTGCAGTATGGGCCAGCAGGTGCGATGGGTAGTCTCATCGAATAAGATAAAGAGCTTGTCGTGCTCGCACTCAGAGATGGCAACAGCCAACTCTTGCTTCAAATGTTGCGAAATGATGATTCTCTGTTCCATAATTGTACTTACGTAGGTGATGTTTATATTCACAAATATAAATCATTCTGCGAATACAAACAAAAAAATATAGCACTTTTTATCGTTTGGGTATTAAACTTATGACAATGTTGCGCGTCTAAGAAATCAGAGACTAAATAGAAGAATAAAGAACGAACAAGTATGAAAAGAACGCTTTGGACCATGTTGTTGTTGCTGGCAACGACTGCATTGTTTGCCCAAAATAGAAATATAACGGGTACACTTACTGATAAAGATACGAAAGAACCACTCGTACAAACCACCATCCAACTGTTGCGACAGAAAGATAGTACGTTTGTGACAGGAGCTATATCCGACGATAATGGTCGGTTTTCGGTGGTAGCACCTGAGGATGGTAACTATCTCGTCAAGATTTCGAGTGTGGGCTATGTATCGGTGTTGAAACCTATCAAGATTGTTAATGGTGCCGACGTAGCATTGGGGTCGATCATCATGAAGGCCGATGCCATTATGTTAAAAGGAGCAACTGTCATGGGGCATGCCACCAAAGTGGTGTTTCACGAAGACACCTTTATGTATAATGCCGCGGCCTATCGCACACCCGAAGGGTCGACAATAGAAGAACTTGTGAAGCGTTTGCCGGGTGCAGAGGTAAAGAGCGACGGTACAATAACGGTCAATGGCAAGGAAGTAAAGAAGATATTGATAGACGGAAAGGAGTTTATGACGGGCGATACGAAAACGGCCTTGAAGAATTTGCCTACCTCGATTGTAGATCGAATCAAGGCATACGATCAGAAGAGCGACCTTTCACGCGTTACAGGTATCGACGATGGCGAGGAACAGACGGTACTCGACTTTGGTCTCAAACCGGGTATGCATAAAGGCATGTTTAGTAATATTGACCTCAGTGTAGGTACGAATAGTCGTTATTCTGACAGATTGATGGGTGCCTATTTCAACGATAAATACCGCTTTATGCTCTTTGCCAATGCCAACAATACCAATGATATGGGCTTTCCCGGTGGCGGTGGAAGAGGAAACTTTGGTATGAATAGACAGGGACTGATGGCTACCAAGATGATTGGAGCCAACTTTAATTATGAGAATAAGGGTAAGTTGAAGCTCGATGCCAGCCTGCGTTGGAATCATTCGGATGGCGATGCCAATACACAAACATCCGTCCAAAACTTCATGGCAAAGTCGGGTGCTTATTCAAATACCAACAGTCAAAACTATACGCGCAGCAATAGTTGGGACGGAAGAATGCGGCTGGAATGGACGCCCGACAGCATGACCAATATCATGTTCCGTCCGTCTTTCACCTATTCTACAAACGATGGACGGTCGGTTCAAGCCTCGGCATCATACAATGTCGATCCCTATACGCTCGTTACCAATCCTCTGTCGGCCGAGTCGATAGCTCTGTTGGCTGTTGATAGCCTGATGGTTAACACGCGCAACACAAGTAGTCTGAGTTATGGTAATAATAAAAATATAAATGGGGTGTTGCAATACAATCGACGCTTGGGACATAACGGGCGTAACTTTACACTGCATGTAGCAGGTAATTACGGTTCGAGCGACTCCAAGAATCTGTCGCTTAGCGATGTCCGTCTCTATCAAGTGATGAATGCATTGGGCAATGACTCGACCTATCAAACGTATCGTTGGAATCTCGTACCGACTCGCAATTGGGGGTATAGCGCTGAATTTACCTATAGCGAACCTCTTTGGCGTGCGGTGTTCTTGCAATTCTCTTATCAATTCCAATACAAATATACGAAGAGCGATCGCTCTACTTACGACTTTAGTAGTCTTGGTGGCGGCTTCTTCGGTAATACTCCGCTGTTGTTCAGGGGATGGGATAACTACTTGAGTTTGTTGCCAAACCAGCTCGATAGTTACGAGAATAAGGATTTGAGTCGCTTCTCTGCCTATAAAAACTACATCCATGAGTTCAACTTGATGCTTCGTGTGATTCGTGCAAAGTATAAGTTGAATGTGGGTGTCATGGTACAACCGCAGAATACCAGTTACCAACAAGACTATTTAGGCATACATGTTGACACCACACGCTCAGTGGTTAACGTGACGCCAACATTTGATTTCCGCTATAAATTCAGTAATGTCAGCAATCTTAGAATCAATTATCGAGGTACTACATCGCAGCCATCTATGAGCCAGTTGTTGGATGTTACGGACGACAGCGACCCCTTGAATATCTCGAAAGGTAATCCGGGATTGAAGCCTGCATTTACCAATAACTTCCACTTCTTTTACAATAATTTCAACGAGAAGAGCCAGCGTGCATTCATGACATTCCTGAATTACAGCAACACACGCAACAGTATTAGTAATATGGTAACGTATGATGAGAAGACCGGTGGGCGTATCGTGCAACCCCAAAATATCAATGGTAACTGGAATATGATGGGTGCTGTGATGTATAATACCCCGATAGATTCGGCCGGATTCTTCAATATGAATACGTTTACCAATGTTGGTTATAATAATTATGTGGGCTATTTGGCTGTGGACAGAACGTCGAACTCGGTCAAGAATACGACACGCTCGCTCTCTTTGGGCGAACGCTTGGAGACCACATATCGCAACGGTTGGTTGGAATTGGGGCTTGATGGTTCGCTCAATTTTACACGCAGTAAGAATCAATTGCAAAGTCTCAACAATCTCAATACGTGGCAATTTGCCTATGGAGGTTCGGTGAATGTGACGCTACCGTGGGGCATGAGTGTGTCTACAGGATTGCACGAGAACAGTCGTCGTGGTTTTAGCGATGCGTCGATGAATACCAATGAACTGGTTTGGAATGCGCAAATATCTCAAGGATTCCTCAAAGGAAAGCCGTTATCTGTTTCATTGCAGTTCTATGATATACTCAATAACCAGAGCAATCTGAGCCGTGCCATCAATGCAACGCAGCGTACCGATACATGGTATAACAGTGTGAACAGCTATGCTATGCTCCATGTAATCTATCGTTTGAATCTCTTTGGTGGTAAGGATGCACGTGTCCGTGGTCGTCGTGGAGGCCCCGATGGTCCGCGCGATGGTGGTCCCAGCCGTCGTCCCGGAGGATTTGGAGGCTTCGGGCACGATAGATTTGGTGGTGGTCCCGGCCGCTTCTAATGTCTATCAATAAGAAAAGCGATACAGCTAAGTGTCTGTATCGCTTTTCTTATATCATTCTTCCGTATGTTCGATAATAATCTTTTCGATAGCTTGTGGGAAGTGTTTTTGCTCTAATAATTGCTCTTTGGCGGCAATATCTTCGGGGGTATCGGTGGGAAGAAGAGGAATCTTGTATTGTGCCAAAATCTCTCCGCCGTCGCAGACATTGCTTACCCAGTGTATCGTCATACCTGTCTCTGTATCTCCGGCAGCCTTCACAGCCTCGTGGACGTGGTGTCCGTACATGCCTTTTCCACCGTATTTAGGCAGTAGGGCAGGGTGGAGATTGACCATTCGATGGTCGTAGGCAGAGATTAAAAACGATGGAATCATGACGAGGAATCCGGCTAATACGATGAAATCTATATGATACTTGCTTAGTAACGGCATCATGATGGCTTCATCATTGAACTTCTCTTTTGGCACTATCTCGGTGGGAATATGATACTTATGGGCACGAATAAGCGCGTAGGCATCGGCCTTGTTGCTGAGTACAAGTGCTACTCGGATGGAGGAATGTCCGCTGAAATAGCGAATGATATTCTCACAGTTGGAACCGTTTCCCGAAGCAAATATTGCTATTTGAACCATCGTCGATATATTTAATTCAATGTGTGTGGAAGCCGATTATTCTTCATCATCCCAGCCTTCATCATCATCGAAGCCGAAGATAGAGGGCTCGACGAATGAGTCGAGAGCCCGACGTTCTTTCTTAGTTGGGCGTCCTGTACCGCGTGCTCTGTCAACAAAGCCACTGATACGACTCATTTCGAGTAGCTCGTATTGCTTGGCTTCGGTTACATTCTCATATACTTGAGGTACGAGTTTGGCACCCACACGATTTTCAATGCATTGGAGTATCTTGAAGGAATAGACGATGGGAGCTTTCTTTACATTAATCGTTTCGCCTACTTTCACCATCCTGCTGGGCTTAACCGTTGTTCCGTTGACTGAAACTCGGCCGTTTTTGCAGGCATCGGCAGCGATGGAGCGTGTCTTAAAGATACGTGCTGCCCATAGCCATTTGTCTATTCTTGCAGTCTCTGCCATGATTATTTCTTTCCTAATTTATTGAATTGGTTCATTGTAATGTCTATGCCGGCGAGTGCAAAGCTTTTGATAATCTCGCAAGCTGTATCAATAGCTGGTTGTAAAGCCTTCATATCTTCATCATCATAATGTCCCAATACCCAGTCTACCTGACCGCCACGAGGGTATTCGTTGCCTATCCCCATACGTAGACGAGCATAGTTTTGTCCTATCAGTTGTTGTATATGGCCCAGTCCGTTGTGGCCTCCATTGCTTCCATTTCCTTTTAGTCGGAAAGCTCCAAGAGGCAGTGCCACGTCGTCACTGATGACAAGTAAGCGGCTTTGGTCGATATTCTCTTTGGTAAGCCAATATCTAACGGCGTTGCCACTAAGATTCATAAACGTAGTAGGCTTGAGCAGAATAATCTTTCGTCCTTTGATAGAAGTCTCGGCTACAAAGCCATATCGCTTATCTTCAAAAACAATATTGGACGCTTTAGCGAAAGCGTCCAATACCATAAATCCTGTGTTGTGTCGGGTATTCTGGTATTCGTCACCGGGATTACCCAACCCACATATCAAATATTTGTCCATTGATTATGCATCAGCATCACTAGCTGCGTTATCAGCAGAAGCTGCAGCCATGCTTGCCTGACGTGTCATCTTGATTGAACAAACGATCACTTCCTTGCTTGTAGCAATGTCGATACCCTCGAAAGAAAGATCACCTACCTTGATGCTCTTACCGATTTTCAAAGCTGTAACATCTACGTCGAGATGCTCAGGAATCTGCATATAAGGAGCTGTTACATTGATCTTACGGATAGAAAGGTTCATACGTCCACCGTCGCGAACACCTTGTGCCAAACCAACCAACTTAACAGGAATACCGATAGTGATGGGTTTCTGCTCATTAATCTCGTAGAAGTCTACGTGTAGAGGAGCATCTGTTACGGGGTGGAATTGAATCTCTTTCAATACAGCGGTGTGAATATCGCCCTCAATGTCCAATTTGATTACATAGATGTGAGGTGTGTAGATAATCTTACGGAGTTCGCTGAAAGATACTTGGAAAGCAAATGCCTCGGGAGCACCGTTGCCATCTTTCTTCTCACCATACAAGTTACAAGGAATGAATCCTTCCTTACGGAGTTGCTTAGAAGCTTTCTTTCCAAGGTCTGTACGCTTCTTACCTGATACGTTAATCTCTTTCATAATTGTGTTACTCTAAATTAAGTTTGAATTAAATAAGATTGCCTTAATTCGCCATTACACGAGATGCGCTTTGCGAAAAAGCTTGGCAAAGTTAATACATTTCTTTCGATTGGACAAAAAAACAATTAAAAAACTCAGTTTTACAAGCCCATGTTTGCGTGTTCAAAGGATTTTAATTACATTTGCATCAATAATAACTTGAACATAAGACAACCAAAATTATTAGAGAATGATTAATCGGGAACTTATAAGAATTAAGATAGTTCAGTTAACCTACGCATACTATCAAAACGGGAACAAGAATATTGATACTGCTGAAAAAGAACTTTTTTTCAGTTTGTCCAAAGCTTATGACTTGTATAACTTCCTGCTCGAGCTCATTGTGGCTATTACGCGTGAGGAGCGACATCGTGTAGATATTGCCACACAAAGGGCTCAACGAGAGGGTACGGAAGCTCCTTCTGCTAAGTTCGCTTATAATCAATTCGCCGTGCAACTGGAAGAAAACAAGATGTTGGAAGAGTTCGTTGAAACTCAAAAGCAGACTTGGGAGGAGGATATAGAGTTTGTTCGTAAGTTCTGTAACCTCATCGAGCAGAGCGCTATCTATCAAGAATACATGGAGAGTGGGGATGATTCGTATGAGAACGACCGCGAAGTTTGGCGCAAACTATACAAAACTCTCTTTCTTGACAATGCCGAGTTGGATGCTCTCTTAGAAGAAAAGAGTTTGTATTGGAATGATGATAAAGAGGTAGTAGATACCTTCGTGTTGAAGACTATCAAGCGTTTTGACCCCAAAAACAAGAGCAAACAAGAACTCTTACCGGAATATAAAGATGAGGAAGATAAGGACTTTGCTCGCAAATTGTTCCGTGCCACAATTCTCAATGCAGCCCAATATCAGCGTTACATGAGCGATGCCAGTCGCAATTGGGACTTCTCTCGTTTGGCGTATATGGACGTTGTGATTATGCAGATAGCCATTGCCGAGATGCTCACATTCCCCAATATACCAGTGAGTGTGACCATTAACGAGTATGTAGACCTTGCAAAACTCTACAGCACTTATCGTAGCGGCGGTTATATCAATGGTATGTTGGATACCATAGCCCGCTATCTCATCAATTCAGGTCACATGTTGAAAACCATTGAAGAGCCTCGCGACAAGCGTCAGGCAGAGCATATCTCTCGCATGGAGCGTCAAAGTGAGCAGCAAGAAGAGATAGAGGAAGAAACAAAGGAGTAGAATAACAATAACTAAAAATACTAACGAAAATGAATTCAATCGTTCTAGCTGCACAAGCAGCTCAAGGAGGTGGCGGCATGGGTATGCTCGTCATGATGGTAGCAATCTTTGCTATTATGTGGTTTTTCATGATTCGTCCACAGCAGAAGAAGCAGAAGGAGACTCGCAATTTTCAAAATTCTCTGCAAGAAGGGACAGCCGTTGTCATCGGTGGTGGCATCTATGGAACCGTTAAGCGTGTAGATATTGAGAAGCATACTGTTGACGTTGAGGTTGCTCGTGGAGTGGTTCTCACTGTCGATAAGACCGGTGTTTTCGCCGATGTAACAGCTGTTACTCCCAACGCATAAACCAATTTATGTTAAAAGCCATAGGGCATATATACAAAAAGATCAGAAACTTCCTGTTCAGTTTGGTGAATAGGGAGTTTCTGGTTTTTTTGTTTTTCTTCGCATTAAGCGGTAGCTTTTGGCTTTTAACATCGTTGAACGAAACTTACGAGGCTGAGATAGCAGTGCCGGTGAGGCTTGTTGGTGTACCGCGTAATGTGATTATCACCAGCGAAATGACCGATACTATCCGTCTGACGGTTCGTGATAAAGGCTTTACCATAGCCACTTATCAACATTCAGACCGTATTCGTCCGCTTGTATTCAACTTCTCTACCTATGCCAATACAGCTACTGGTAAAGGGACGATTACTTCGACTGATTTGCAAAAGCAGCTGTATCCAATGTTGTATGGTTCCACACGAATGACCTCATTGAAGCCCGATAGGCTCTCTTACTTCTTCAATTATGGAGAGTCAAAGAAGGTTCCTGTGAGGCTGTACGGCAATGTTAAGGCCGGAAAGAGTTATTATTTGGCTCAGACACGTTTCTGGCCTGAATACGTAACAGTCTATGCCGGTCGCCATATATTGGATAGTATCCAATCGGTTTACACCGTACCTATTACGCATACCAATCTTCAAGACACCCTGATAGAGCGTGTAGCTTTGCGCCATATACAAGGGGCTAAGTGCATTCCGGCGGTTGTGAAGGTAGGCTTCTATCCCGATATTCTGACCGAAGAGACGGTATCTGTGCCGATAGAAGCAATCAATATGCCGGCCGGAAAGATATTGCGTATGTTCCCATCTCGTGTGAATGTCGTCTTTACTGTGGGGGCAAGCATGTTCCGTAGAATTGAACCGGAACAGTTCAGGGTTGTTGCCGACTACAATGATATAGCCGGTCAGCATACCGACAGATGCCCGCTTCAACTACGCGTCTATCCACATGATGTGCGTGGAGCGAAGTTGGAGATTTCCCAGATTGATTATCTCATCGAACAGCAGTAATTCTTTCATCATGAAACAGCGTCTCAAAGTTGCCATTACGGGCGGCATGGGTAGCGGTAAAAGCTATGTGTGCAAGTTGCTGGGTGAGCTGGGTATCCGGGTCTACGATTGCGATGAAGCGGCTAAACGACTCATGCGCACATCGCCGGAATTACAATATGAGTTGCAAAAACTGGTGGGAGAGGATGTCTATAAAAACGGAGTTTTGCAGAAGTCGGTATTGACTGCATACCTCATGCAGACCGATACCAACCGCGAAGCCATCAACAATGTGGTGCATCCTGCTGTGGCTCGCGACTTTGAAGCGTCGGATTTTGATTGGTTGGAGAGTGCTATTCTCTTTGATAGTGGTTTCTATCGTCGTGTACATTTCGACCGTGTGGTCTGTGTCTCGGCACCGCTCGAAGTGCGTATAAGTCGCATCATGCAACGCGATAGACTTACTAGGGAGCAGGCTCTCGACTGGATTCACCGACAACTGCCGCAAGAAGAGGTGGTCGAACGCTCCGATTTCGAGATTATCAACGATGGTGTGGCAGATTTAAAACAACAAATTAATCGAATTATCAAACAATTATAATACATTATTCAAATGGAAACAATTCTTTCTATAGCAGGTAAACCGGGACTTTATCGTCTGGTATCACGTGGTAATATGAATCTTATCGTAGAGGCGCTTGATGCCACTCGCAAGCGTATGCCGGCTTTTGCCACCGACCGTGTGACAAGTCTTGGCGATATAGCCATGTACACCGATGCCGACGACGTGCCATTGTGGCAAGTACTTGAGAACTTAGGTAAGAAGGAAAACGGCAAACCTGCTTCTCTTAACTACAAGAAAGCGAAGAGCGAAGAACTGCGTAGTTTCTTCGCAGAGGTGTTGCCTAACTTCGACCAAGACCGCGTACACGACAGCGATATTAAAAAGTTGATTCAGTGGTACGATATTCTTGTGAACAATGGTATCACCAATTTTAAAGAAACTCTTGCTCCAACTGAGGGCGACAATGTAGATGAACGCAAAGACCAACAGCCTGCCGAATAAGTCGGTTGATAGCTAAACAGCATATAGAAGAGACGTCTTTGAAAGATGTCTCTTCTATTTCAATCTATATACAACAATCAATGGACAAGCGATATGTCCATTGATTCTTTGTTTTCTCCTTATGTTTAAAAATCAATTCTGGTTTCATCTTCTCGGTATCCTTATTGTTCTTATCTGGGGAACCACGTTTGTTAATTCCAAAGTATTGTTGCTTTATGGGCTTCAGGCACACGAAATATTTGTCATTCGCTTTGTGCTGGCCTATATCTGTATATGGTTTATCTCGCCTAGAAAGTTGTTGGCCGATTCTTGGCGCGACGAACTTTACTTCTTGGTGTTGGGTATGACGGGTGGTTCGTTGTATTTTATTACCGAGAATACAGCCGTCAGAATTGATTATGTCAACAATGTTTCGTTCATTGTTTGTACTGCACCGCTGCTTACTACCATCCTTGCTATTCTCTTTATCAAGGATGTGAAAGCCACGCGCCCGCTCATTACAGGCTCTATCTTGGCACTTGTAGGAGTGGCATTGGTGGTCTTCAACGGACAGTTTGTGCTGAAACTCAATCCGCTAGGCGACTTTTTAGCGTCGAGTGCTGCTCTCTGTTGGGCAATATATAGTATTCAAATGCGTAGCATCACACGTCGTTACGGTTCGGTATTCATCACTCGTAAGGTGTTTTTCTATGGTGTTCTGACGTCCATACCTATCTTTATAGTCAAGCCGTGGCATTTTCCTATGAGCGGATTTTGGGCTTATCCAGTGTGGACAAACCTTGTTTTTCTCGGTATCATAGCTTCCTTTGCCTGCTTCGCTTTGTGGACAGTGGTGAATAAGCGTATTGGAGCATTGTCGGCATCCAACTATATTTATTTGAATCCTATATCTACTGTGGTGGCCAGTGCGTTGTTTCTTGACGAACCCATGACATTGATTGCCTATGCTGGGTCGGCTCTTATATTATTAGGTGTATACGTTTCTAATAAATAAACTCTTCACTTCTCACTCCTAACTCCTCACTTCTCTATGCACTGCAGTGCCTTTACAGTATTGCTGTTCGGGCTTTTCAGCATTGCTGCAAGGCCGAGACAGTCTTATTGCCGGGCTGTTGCAGCAAAGTGAGTATGTAAGTTGATGAGGCTAAAAGTTTGTGAGTTTGAAATGAAGATTGGACGCTTTATGGTCTCATACTGTTAGATATGCCTATTCACCGATACTTCGTCCCACGGTATAACCGGTGGTCCAAGCTGCTTGAAGATTGAATCCGCCCGTCACGGCATCAATATCCAGCACCTCGCCAGCAAAGAAAAGGTGGGGACAAATCTTACTTTCTAGTGTGTTCAAGTTGACGTTGCTCAGCGCGATACCGCCACATGTGACGAACTCTTCTTTGAAAGCACCCTTGCCATTGATGTCGTAATGATCGTTGACAAGCGTCTCTACGAGTTTGTTTAATCCCTTTTTACCCATCTCGCCCCATTTCTTTTCTACGCTCAGTCCGGCTCTCTCAATGATGAATTGCCACAACCTTGAAGGCAATTGGAAGGGTGTAATGGTACTCAATTGCTTCTGTGCATGCTGGCAAGCAAGCTCGGTAAGCAGTGTTTGCACGTCGCTGTTGTTGGTGCATCCGGTCCAGTTCACTGCGATAGGTACTTGGTATTGATGTTCGGCCAAGTGTCGAGCGGCATGCGATGAGAGCTTAAGAATGGCCGGACCGCTCATTCCCCAGTGTGTAATCAGTAGTGAACCGCTCGACCGGAACTTTGTTCCCGGCATTTGGACGATGGTGTTGGTCACCACCGTTCCCATGAGTTGGCGGAGCGATTTGTCGTTTATGTTAAAGGTGAAGAGCGATGGTACGGGAGATTCTATTTGATGTCCCAAGGCCGATAGATATTCTAATCCTTTGCCACGGGGTGCTCCGCCGGTGGTAATGGCTATCCGGTCGAATGCCATTTGCTTGTCGGTAAGTGTCAAAAGCCATTGGTCATGGGGCTGTTGTATGATGCCTTTTACCTCATGACGGGGCAAAATGCGGACGCCCAGTCTATGTGCTTCGTTCACTAGACAATCAATGATGCTTTGCGAATCTTGTGATTGTGGGAACACGCAGTGGTCGTCCTGTATTACCAGTCGCACTCCATGGGCTTCGAACCATTCGTAGCTGTTGCGCTCATTAAAGCTCTTGAACAAGCGTTTCATGAGTTTGTGACCGCGCGGATAGACCTGTTTCAAGTCGGTAACACCTTCGAAAGAGTTGGTGAGATTGCAGCGTCCACCGCCCGATACGCCCACTTTGGCCAGCACTTTGTTGGCTTTCTCTAAGATGTATACATCGGTTTCGGGATGTAGACTCTTTACAGTGATGGCGGCAAAGAAGCCGGCTGCCCCTCCACCTATGATGGCTATCTTCATTGTCATTGTTCGTTTAATATAGGTTACAAATATACTATATTTTTTCAATACATCTTGTCCATTTGTTTGGCACTTCCCTTAAAAAGGGCTAACTTCGCGTTGTAATCAACCAACATACACGTATGTCTAAGGCTAATAAGCAAGAACAAATACTCGTGAGCATCACCGGACAAGACCGTCCCGGTCTCACGGCTTCAATCATGGAGATACTTTCCCGTCATGATGCCGACATCCTTGATATCGGACAAGCAGATATTCATAGCACTCTCTCGCTAGGTATTCTCATCCGATTGGGCGAGATGCAGTCGGGACAGGTGATGAAAGAACTTCTCTTTAAGGCCACTGAGCTGGGTGTGAACATAGGTTTCTCGCCCATATCCGATGATAAATATGAGGATTGGGTGGGTCGCCAAGGCAAGAATCGCTATATTCTTACTCTCATCGGGCGTAGTCTGTCGGCTACACAGATAGCCGCTTATGCCAAGATAATCGCCTCCCAAGGCCTCAATATTGATTCTATTCTGCGTCTGACAGGGCGTCCGAGCATCAAGCATACGGAGCGAAATGTGCGTGCATGTATTGAGTTCTCGTTACGTGGAACACCCGATGACCGTGCTGTTATGCAAGCCGAATTCATGAAGCTGTCGGCAGATATGGGTATCGATTTTTCTTTCCAAGAAGATACAATGTACCGTCGTATGCGTCGACTCATCTGCTTTGATATGGACTCTACGCTCATCCAAACCGAGTGTATAGATGAGTTGGCTGCCAGAGCAGGTGTGGGTGAGCAGGTACGCAAGATTACCGAGCGTGCCATGCGAGGTGAGATTGATTTCAAGGAGAGTTTTACCGAGCGTGTAGCTCTGTTGAAAGGACTTGATGCGAGTGTGATGCAGGACATTGCAGAACATCTTCCTATCACCGAAGGTACCGACCGTTTGATGTCGGTATTGAAACGTTGCGGCTATAAGATAGCCATCCTTAGCGGTGGATTTACATTCTTCGGCGAGTATCTGCAGCGTCGTTATGGTATCGACTATGTCTATGCCAACGAGTTGGAGATAGGTGATGATGGTAAGTTGACAGGCCGTTATTTGGGAGAGATTGTCGATGGACATCGCAAAGCTGAACTCTTGAAACTCATCGCACAGGTGGAAAAGGTGAATTTGGCGCAAACGATTGCGGTTGGAGATGGTGCTAACGACCTGCCTATGATTTCGGAAGCAGGACTGGGTATCGCCTTCCATGCCAAGCCACGTGTGAAAGCTAATGCCGAACAATCTATTAGTACGATTGGTCTAGATGGTATTCTCTATTTCTTAGGATTTAAGGATAGCTATCTGGGAGAGGATGGGCAGTGATTGTTTTAAGGGAGTTAAGAGGAGTTTTCGCCTTGAGCTTTGGAGCTAATGGGAATTAGAAGAACCATGAAACTGCTTTCCAATATTGTTGTAAAGTTTGCACAAATGAGAACAAAATTTCGCATGTTGACGAAATTTTAGTTCCTTTGTAATCAATAAAGCAACGCGGAATGAACAGCCATATCCAAACGATATTGACCATATCCGGTTCCGATGGTACAGGCGAATCGGGTGTACAAGCCGATATCAAGACCGTTTCGGCCTTGGGAGGGTATGCTGTTTCGGTCATCACCTCGGTCACTGTGCAGAATACGGTGGGCATTCAGAGGTTCTTTGATATACCGGTCGATGTTGTCAGTGGACAGATAGAGGCCATCATCAACGACGTGCAACCTACGGTATTTAAAATAGGTATGGTGCGCAGTGTGGAGATATTGAGGGTGTTGATAGATGCTATTGTGCGCTATCAACCGCGTCATGTCATCTACGACCCGATTGTTTTTTCATCGCGTGGTGAACGTTTGATGGGCGATGATGTGCTTGCTCAGGTGCGACAAATGCTGTTACCGCTCTGTTCACTCGTCATTGTAAAACCGCACGATGCCGCTAGTTTGGTTGGCATTCGGGGGAAACAATCGGTCGAAGAGCAAGAGATGTTGCAACGTTTAAGAGCCTTTGGCTGTCGCGAAGTACTGTTGATGAACGATCGTTCACCCATTCTGCATGGCCAGAGTAACACCCTCTCTTCTGCCATAGCTACTTTCTTGGCACAAGGAAAGACAGTGGAGCAGGCCATATCTCAAGCTCGTTCGTATATCTCGCAGCAGATTATGCGAGCTGATAATCTACAAGGTAGGAGCCCGGAGTTGTACAATGATTTCATCGATGCCGTACATTTGCATTGTCATACCAACAGCGATGTGGCTTTCTATGCTGATTGTCTGAATGTGAGTAGCCGATATTTGGCGCAAGTGACGCGTAGAATAGCCGGTAAGTCGCCCAAAGAAATCATCGATGAATGTGTGGTAGAAGTGCTTGTCAGGCAACTTTTGACAACCAATAAGACCGTTCAAGAGATTGCATACGAGTATGGTTTCTCTTCGCAAGCGCATTTCTCACGCTATTTCAAGAAGCAAAAGGGGATGACACCCAGTGCTTTTCGACAGAATAAAGAGTAAGATTAAAACTAAAATAACCACTAAAAAAGCAACAAAATGGAAACTAGACAGATGCTCAATCGCAACTTAGCCCAGATGTTAAAGGGCGGTGTTATCATGGATGTAACTACCCCCGAACAGGCTCGTGTAGCCGAACAAGCTGGTGCTTGTGCCGTTATGGCACTAGAACGTATCCCAGCTGATATTCGTGCAGCGGGTGGTGTGTCTCGCATGAGCGACCCTAAGATGATACGAGGTATCCAAGAAGCCGTATCAATTCCTGTTATGGCAAAGTGCCGTATCGGTCATTTCGCCGAGGCACAGATACTCCAAGCTATTGAAATAGACTACATCGACGAGAGTGAGGTACTCTCTCCGGCCGATGATGTTTACCATATCGACAAGACCAAATTTGATGTTCCATTCGTTTGTGGAGCCAAGAATCTGAACGAAGCATTGCGTCGTATTGCTGAAGGAGCAACCATGATACGTACTAAAGGAGAACCCGGAACGGGCGATGTTGTACAGGCTGTGCGCCATATGAGGATGATGCAGAGCGAGATGCGTCGCTTGGTTTCGATGCAAGAGGATGAGTTGTTCGAGGCTGCTAAGCAGATGCAGGCACCGCTAGAACTCGTTCGTTACGTGCATGAAAATGGTAAATTGCCCGTTGTAAACTTCGCTGCTGGTGGCGTAGCTACACCTGCCGACGCTGCTCTTATGATGCAGTTGGGTGCTGAGGGAGTGTTCGTGGGTAGCGGAATCTTCAAGAGTGGCAATCCAGAAAAGCGTGCCAAGGCTATTGTTCAAGCTGTTACCAACTTCCAAGATGCTAAAATGCTGGCAGCCCTTTCGGAAGATTTGGGCGAAGCAATGGTTGGTATCAACGAGCAAGAAATTAGCCTGTTGATGGCTGAAAGAGGCAAATAATGAAGATTGGAGTATTGGCGTTGCAAGGCGCTTTTCTTGAACATGAACAGATATTGGAACGTCTTGGAGTTGAAACTGTGGAGATACGGCAACTCAAAGACTTCCAACAACCGTTGAATGGGCTTGTGATTCCCGGTGGAGAAAGTACGGTTCAACTGAAGCTTTTGCATGATTTGGGCTTGTTCCAACCTATTCAAGAGGCGATTAATGGTGGTCTTCCGGTGTTCGGAACATGTGCCGGCTTGATTCTGTTAGCCCAACATGTGGTGGGCGAAGAGGCCGATCGACTGGCTACGATGAATATGACTGTGTGCAGGAATGCCTATGGTCGGCAGCTTGGCAGTTTCCATACGGAGCATCAGATGGAAGGTATTGAGGGCGAAGTACCCATGACTTTCATCCGCGCACCATATATAAAAGAGGTGGGAGAGGGCGTAGAAGCGTTGGCAGAAGTTGATGGTCACATCGTAGCAGCGCGTCAAGGACGACAGCTCGTCACCGCTTTTCATCCAGAATTGACTGATGATTTGCGTGTTCACCGGTATTTCTTAGACCTTATTGAGCAACGTTAGAGCGTCTTTTATAGTCATTGATGAGTGCTATTATCTGCTTCAGCTTGGGCGATTTATCACCTCGCTGTAGTCGTTCTATGGCTAGTTCTTCGATGGTTTTGGCTTCTTCGTAGACGCGAACAGTTGGGTTAGCACCATGTTTTAAGAGGATAATACCTAGCTCATCGTATTCGTTGACTACCGCACATGATAAGGCTGTGGCTGCCAATTGATGATGTTCATAATTCACATCGGCCCCCTTGGACAATAGCAATTGTGCAAGGGGGATGTTGCCACTCTCCGTTGCTGCTATCAATGGAGTGTAATAGTCGCAGTCACCATACCTCTCTATGATGTCCTTATCAACCTTTGTAGTGTCTCCTCCATGCTGCCATGCATTGATATGAGCTCCATATTCCAACAATTTTTTCGCACAATCCACTTGCTCTTTCTTATTGTCATAGTAGCAAGAACAGACGATTGTCAGGGGAGTATCTCCGAATAAGTAGTCGTAGACATTCGGATTTGCGCCTGCATTGAGTAGTACTTTAATACCCTTCGGGTCGAAGTTGAGGGCTGCCAAGTGCAGCAATGTTTGCCCATACTGCTTTTCTCGCACGTTCACATTTTTGGAATTTGCCAGTTGTTTCAGCTTATCCCAATTCTTTTCTTCCAAAGCTTGCGCTAACGGTTCGGCCGTTGTGCCCTCAAATAAGGTGTAGTCACTATATTCGGGATAGCTGGGTGGGGCATCTTTTTGAGCTATATAATCGGAAACAACGAAAATTGTCGATAGTAGTAATACCACACCTATCTGTGGTAAGAAGTCTAATAGGGCGTTGTGATAGCGTTCATGAAGTAGCAGACTCAGTTTAGCAGCACCTAATAAAAGGAAACTGTACGAGTTGACTGCGATGAAAAGCAACCATCCCAAAAGCTCATTGGGTGGGTTATCAAAGATAAATATGGAGCCAAAGTAGACGACTGGAGCAGCTATAATAGGCAATAACGTGAGCGAGAGATACGCTTTCAGCCATCCCGGTGCGGCATCAAACCGTTTGCTAATCTTTATTTTCATCGTCTCAAACTCTTAATCTATTATGATAATCTCTGCGTTTTTACCTTCCTCGTATACTCATAGATATACTCTCTTTGGCAAAGATACAAAATCGTACAGCCGTTTACAAGAGGTTTTCCCAATTTTCTTTCAGCTGTGGCATGTTGTCGAATACGATGTTGGCACCCTCTTTAGCCAATGTATCATTGGGCAGTGGACCACTGTTTACAGCCACGGTAAAGATGCCGGCAGCTACTCCTGCCCTGACGCCCATGGGCGCATTCTCTACCACGATACCCTCGTTGGGGCGCAGATTACCTGCCTTTTGTAATCCCATCAGATAAGGGTCGGGAGCCGGTTTACCGTGTTCCACATCGTAAGCTGTCACGATATGCTGCTCGTCTACAAACTCATGGAAGTCATTGAGTACGCGAGCAATAAGCGGACGTTGCCCACTTCCGGTGACGATGCCAATCTGCAATCCGTCTCGTTTCATCTTTCTCATCAGGTCGATGACTCCTTCCATGATGGGGGCGATGGGCAACAGACCAAATTGGCGAGTCTTCTCGTCGTACATCATTTGTGCCTCTGCTTCGTCAATATCCTTGCCTTGCTGCTGTTTCACGAGCATGCGGATGGTATCAATGCCGCGCATTCCCTCGGTGGCATAGGCATCCTCGGCCGTCATGTGGATACCGAATGAAGCCATAGAACGTTGCCATGCTATCGAATGGTTGGGCATAGAATCGTATAATACGCCATCCATATCGAATAGAGCCACGCGTGGTGAGAACCCTTTAGGAGCCGGTCGTAGAAGTTGAAGTTTTGTTTTTGTCATGAATATAACTTAAAAAGGGATTAGTAGCCTGTCTTGGCACTAATCCCTAATCTTTAATCTATAATTTCTTTACTCAGCTGCCAAGCGTTCTTTGATAGCTTTGCTGTCAGCTTCGTAGCCCGGTTTGTCAAGCAGTGCGAACATGTTTTTCTTGTAAGCTTCTACTCCCGGTTGGTTGAATGGGTTCACGCCTAGTACATTACCACTGATACCGCAAGCGATTTCAAAGAAGTAAATGAGCTGTCCGATGTAGTATTCGTTGAGTTCGGGAACGCTGATGCGGATGTTTGGAACGCCACCGTCGACGTGTGCCAGACGTGTTCCAAGTTCGGCCATCTTGTTTACTTCGTCCACACGCTTGCCTGCGAGGAAGTTCAAACCGTCCAAGTTTTCCTCGTCGTTGGGGAACAACAACTTCTTATTAGGTTGCTCTACGCTGATGACAGTCTCGAAGATAGAACGCTCACCTTCCTGAATCCACTGACCCATAGAGTGTAAATCGGTGGTGAAGTCGCACGATGCCGGGAAGATACCCTTGCCCTCTTTGCCTTCGCTCTCGCCGAACAACTGCTTCCACCATTCGCTGATGAAGTGGAGTTTTGGTTGGAAGTTGACCATAATCTCAATCTTCTTGCCTGCCTGACTATATAGACCGTTGCGTACGGCAGCATACTGTGCAGCCAAATTCTCGGCAAAAGGAACATCCTTACCGGTTGCTTTCTCCATGTCGGTAGCACCCTGTACCAGTGTCTTGATGTCGAAACCGGCACATGCAATAGGCAACAAACCTACCGGAGTGAGCACAGAGAAACGACCACCCACGTTATCGGGGATGATGAAACTCTTGTATCCTTCCTTGTCGGCACATGTACGTGCGGCACCACGTTTGGCATCGGTAACAGCTACAATGACATCTTTAGCCTCTTCCTTACCGCGCTGTGCCTCGCATTGTTTCTTGAGTAAGCGGAACGTAAGAGCCGTTTCGGTGGTTGTACCCGATTTAGAGATATTGATGACACCGAACTTCTTGTCGGCCAAGTATTCTGTCAGCTCGGTGAGATAGTCTTCACCTATGTTGTTTCCTGCATAGAGGATAACGGGATTTTTCTTGTCGTTGATAAGCCAAGAGAATGCATTACCCAGTGCTTCTATCACGGCGCGAGCCCCCAAATAGCTACCACCGATACCTGCAACTACCACTACGTCGCACTTAGCACGCAATGTGTCGGCCACAGCCTGTACTTCGTCGAGGAATGCAGGAGTGATGGAAGAGGGGAGATGCAGCCAACCCAAGAAATCATTTCCGGGGCATGTGCCGTTCTCAAGAGCCTCTTGAGCAGCCTTTATCTTTGGTTCAAAAGCCTCTACTGCACCTTTATCAAGGAATTGTGCAGCCTTTGTAATGTCTAAGCTGATACTTTTCATTATCGTATATGTTTTAAACTTGTTGTTACTATCTGAAGCTGTCGGTCAACAGCTTGATTTCTATTTGCGGGTTGATGCGCTCGTAGAGGATGTTGTACACAGCATCGAGGATGGGCATGTTGACGTGCATGTGACGGTTGATTTCCTTCATACACTTCGTGCCATAGTATCCTTCGGCTATCATTTCCATTTCTATCTGCGCAGTCTTTACGCTATATCCCTTGCCAATCATGGTTCCAAACGTGCGGTTACGACTGAAGTTGCTGTAGCCGGTAACGAGTAAGTCGCCGATATATACGGAGTCGTAGATACTTCGCTCGATGGGATGTATGGCCGTTAAGAATCTATTTGTCTCCTGTACTGCATTGGCCATGAGCACGGCTTGGAAGTTGTCTCCATATTTCAAACCGTTACAAATGCCTGCAGCAATGGCATATACATTCTTCAATACCGAAGCATATTCGATGCCGATGACGTCGGTACTGGTCTTGGTCTTGATGAAGTTGCTCGATAGTACTTCGGTAAACAACTGCGCCTTTTGTCTGTTTCCACAAGCCACGGTGAGATAGGAGAGACGCTCTAACGCTACTTCCTCGGCATGCGACGGTCCGCCTATGCAGGCTAAATTGTCATATGGCACGTCAAAAACCTCGTGGAAATATTCCGAGCAAACCAAATTCTCGTCGGGTACAATACCTTTTATGGCTGTGACGATAAACTTATCGCGCAGTGGAGATTTAAGTTTGCGCAGATGGTTTTTAAGATATGGAGAGGGGGTTACGAACACTAGTGTGTCGTAACTCTCTATGATTTTGTTGATATCCGATGAGAAAAATATCTCATCTACGTCGAAGTGAGCGCTCGTAAGATACGCCGGGTTGTGCCCCAGACGCTTGAAATCTTCGATACGGTCGTCGCGACGCATATACCATCCGATGTGATGTGTATGTGTGACGATGATCTTTGCAATGGCTGTAGCCCAGCTTCCACCACCTATAATCGCTATTTTACCGCAATTGAACACCCTTATTTAATTTAGAATTGATAATTGAAAAATGAGAATTATGGTATGTTGATTTGCTTATCATAATTATTCATTTTCAATTATCAACTATCAATTACAAATTGGCTTTATCAATCCACTGTTGGAACTCGTCCACCTTTGGATTCTCATAGCCTAGTTTATACTTCTTATTGACACCGCAAACGTCCATTTGGAGTTTCTGTGCTTTCACCTCTTTGATGTCGGATACCAAGTTGTAACCAGCTTTACGGAATACGGCAACCCACTCTTCGGGTACACCAAGTGCGCCCCATTCGGCAACCGAACTTTGTGGTATCTTCTTTTCAGGCTTCATCTGTGGGAAGAACAACACTTCTTGGATGTTGGTCTGACCGGTCATTAACATGACCAGTCGGTCAATACCTATGCCGATACCAGAGGTTGGTGGCATACCATATTGTAGTGCACGTAGGAAGTCTTGGTCGATAATCATGGCCTCGTCGTCGCCCTTGTCGGCCAGTGCCATTTGGGCTTTGAAGCGGTCTTCTTGGTCGAGTGGGTCGTTCAACTCAGAGTAGGCATTGGCCAACTCCTTACCATTCACCATCAACTCGAAACGCTCTGTGAGTCCCGGTTTAGAACGGTGCATCTTCGTCAGAGGCGACATCTCTACAGGATAGTCGGTGATGAAGGTGGGCTGGATGAATGTTCCTTCGCAGAACTCGCCGAAAATCTCGTCGATAAGTTTACCCTTACCCATGGTATCGTCGATTTCCATATTGAGCTTCTTGCATACTTCGCGAATCTCGTCTTCGCTCATTCCGTTGAGATCATAGCCTGTCTTCTCTTTGATGGCATCAAGGATGGGCAGACGACGATAGGGAGCCTTGAAGCTAATCGTCTTGCCGTCGATTTCGCGTTCGGGCTTGCCGTTCACAGCTATGCAAATCTTTTCTAGCAATTGCTCGGTGAAACTCATCATCCAATTGTAGTCCTTGTACTGCACGTAAAGTTCCATACAAGTGAATTCAGGATTATGG
The DNA here is from genome assembly GCF_000762865.1 of Prevotella sp. S7 MS 2. Taxonomy (NCBI): domain Bacteria; kingdom Pseudomonadati; phylum Bacteroidota; class Bacteroidia; order Bacteroidales; family Prevotellaceae; genus Prevotella; species Prevotella sp. S7 MS 2. Next base: position 23,436 of record NZ_JRPT01000018.1, read on the forward strand.
TTGCGGTCCATACCCTCATTGCGGAAGTTCTTACCGATTTCGTATACGCCCTCGAAACCGCCCACAATGAGACGTTTCAAATACAACTCGGTGGCGATACGCATGTACATATCTACGTTGAGTGCATTGAAGTGGGTGATGAATGGACGAGCCGAAGCACCTCCGGCAATCGACTGTAAGGTCGGAGTCTCAACTTCTGTATAGCCGGCTTCGTCGAGTGTGTTGCGCAGAGTACGCAATACGGTAGCACGTTGTAGGAACACATCCTTCACACCCTCGTTGACAACGAGGTCTACATAGCGCTGACGGAAACGCAATTCGGGGTCGTCGAACTTGTCGAAAGCTTCACCGTCTTTGTACTTAACGATAGGCAGTGGCTTCAAACTCTTGCTCAACAACACTAGTTCTTTGGCGTGTACAGACACCTCACCCGTCTGAGTTTTGAACACAAAACCCTTGATACCGATGATGTCACCGATGTCTAAAAGACGTTTGAAGACTTTGTTATATAAATCTTTATTCTCGTCCGGACAGATGTCGTCGCGAGTAATGTAAACCTGTATTCTTCCTTTTGAGTCTTGAAGTTCGGCAAAACTAGCCTTTCCCATTACACGGCGAGTCATCATACGACCTGCTATCACGACTTCTTTCTCTTCTCCTTCTTGGAAATCTCTGATGATGTCGGTGCTAAAAGCGTTTGTGGGATACTCGGCAGCAGGATATGGATCGATACCCATATCGCGCAGTTCCTGAAGACTTTGGCGGCGGATAATCTCCTGCTCGCTTAATTCCAATACGTTCATACTATATCTTACTAGAATATATTCTTAATCTAACACTGCAAAAGTAATAAATAATTCTGAAACTTCGGGGCTTTTCCTGCTTTTTTACATCGTTGCTCGCAACTTGTCGACTCGTACTAGTAAACGAGTCATTCCAAACTCGTTAACTCGTCTATTTGCCAATTAGTAAACATCGTCTTGTTTACCTATCAACTCGTTTACTTGTCAACTTCTCCTTAAAACTTCTCATATCTCGTTTTTAACTTCTCACTCTTCACTTGCTGCAAGGCCTAGGCAAGATTGCTGTTTCGGCTCCGCAGCATTGCTGTCCGTGCTTGGCAATATCGCTGGAAAGCCCTTGCAGTAAATGAAGTTTATAAGTTTTTGAGTTTATGAATGGGGGAGTGAGTTTGGAAGTTCATGAGTTCGTGAGTTGAAAAGTATTGGATTAGGATTGAGAGATGGGGGAATTGTCGGATTTGGTAATACTTATCAAAGTGTAAAAGTGTTTTTTTTTGTTAAAGCTAGAAGCGTTGTCAGGATTCTTTATATCACTTTTTCTACCTTTGTAATATTATAGAGAACGTAATTAATGACTAATATTGAATCATGAAAAAGAATCTCGCAACGTGGCTATTAGCCTGCTTATGTGTCGGTATGTTAACCACTTTGTCGGCTTGTCGTGATACGATTGACGACCCGCCTGCCGACCAATTGCAACTCTCAATATCTGAACGTGAGCTGCTTCCGACTGCTGAGGTGATGACTAATGATACCGTTTATCAGTTTGATGTGCTCAAAAGTAAGGGCATGTTTAAGGTAAAGGTGAATGGGGGTAATAGTTATGTTACTCCAAGAGTGAAAGTTAATGGACAACATGTCACCATTGGGTTGTTGTCGGAATATACCGGTGTGCAGGTGACGGATGAAGCCGGACAAGAGATTTCTTTCCATATCCACTCAGCGCATGCCGACTTAAAGGTGCAGAGCTACCTCTATGCAGTTTGGTATGGATGTACTTTTCGCTATCCGGATTTTAAATACGGTCTTGGCGACATGAAGGTATTATCGGGAAACGGGAATAAGGGCGTTGCTGAAGTATCATTTGATAAGAACAATGTGTTGATTGTCAAGAGCAAACGGACTGGTAGTTCTTATTTCACAGTGGCCGATGGTAGGGGCGTCACACGCTCGTTGCAAGTGGCTGTGGAAGAAGGTTACGACATGACAACAGATAGTTTGGAAGTTACGTCTACCAATCCATCAAGTCTTTATTTCCCTATTAAATATGGCAAAGCCGGTGGTTGGAAACTTGTAAAGAGTACGATTCCCTATGTACACGACCATGTGATTTCTCCTTCAAACGAGAATGTTTTGTGCGATTACGACTTGCTGTATGTCTATATTAACTATCCTTACAAGAACAAGCAATATAAGTATTATTTGGAAAACAAGGATGGTAGCAAGGGCGTAGTAGTGGTGAATGTTGTGGAAAAGAAAGATAAGTAGTAAGAGGAATAGATAATGGAACTGAACGACTACCAAGAGGCTGCGCTCAAGACGGCCATTTATCCCGAAGATATGGGCATCGTGTATCCGGCATTAGGATTGTCGGGAGAGACAGGAGAGGTAGCAGATAAAATCAAAAAGTGTATCCGTGACAACGACGGAGTGTTCGACGAGGCTGAAAGGAAGGCTGTGGCTAAGGAGATGGGAGATGTGTTGTGGTATCTCGCGGCTTTGAGTAGAGATATTGATATTTCGCTCGAAGAGATAGCACGTATGAACTTGGAGAAAGTTATGTCGCGACAACTGCGTGGAAAGTTGCATGGTCAGGGCGACGAACGATAATTTTGTTGCTGTATAAACACAAAAAAGCCGAGTTATTAGATGCTTGCTAATAACTCGGCTTCTTTACGTGCCGGCTTGCCGGTTTCGGTTGTTGGAACATGCTCTATGGTCTTGACAACCTTGGGTTGCCAGTATTTTGGCAGCGCTTGCTGGCATATTCGAGCCACTTGCTGCATGTCTTTAGACTCTGTCAGTAGTACGATAATCTCGCCAAACTTCTCGTCCGGCCGTTTCGTAATGACGAATGGAACGTTGAGATGGGGCTTCAGTGCGGATTCAACTTCTTCTATTTGTACTTTGATACCGCCTGTATCAATCACGTTATCTCGTCGTCCAAGGATGCGGAACCGTTGTCCGTCGGGTGAAAGTTCGGCCAAGTCGTTGGTGACGAGTGGTTTGTTGCAAACCTGCGGAGCGTCTATGACGAGACAACCATCGCTGTTGAGCGATACGGTGACAGTGTCGAAAGCTTCGTACCACGTGCTGGCTTGTGGATTATTGAGGCGTCGTAAAGCGATATGCGAGAGAGTTTCGGTCATACCATAAGTACTCCATACGTGGTTGGGAAAGTTTTTGAGCGCGTTGGCAAGCCCATCGTCGATGGCTCCACCGCCTATGATTAATTGCCGTATACCGCGTAGACACTCGGCTTCTTCGGTCACTTGCAGGCTGTTGTACACTTGCATGGGTACCATCGCGGCAAAGGTTGGAGGCGTTTTAAGGCTTTTGAGAGGATGGCCAGATGGCTCGACAGTGATGAGTTTTAAATGGCGTTCGAGGCTACGTACGACTACCATTTTGCCGGCGATGTAGTCTAATGGCATGCAGAGGAGAGCAGTGTCGCCAGCTTTTAAACCTAGGAAATCGCACGTAATGCGTGCACTGTTGAGCATACGCTGCTTTTCTACCCACATGGGTTTGGGTTTGCCGGTCGACCCACTGGTATGTACGAGTACCTTATCATTGTCGTTATGCCATTCGGCTAAGAATTCTTCAAGCACCATAGTTGTTCTCCTCTTATCTCTATTGGCATGTCGATGTTATTAGTAAAAAGCTGTCCTGTACCCAATCCTTGTGGCATGGTGATGTTGGAACCGTATATTTTGGCAGCTAGTTGGGCTACGCTGTTTAGTCCTATATTGCTTTCTAATGCACTTGTCATCCACGAACCGATGGCTCGTTGGCGTGCCAGTTGAATCCATTCTTCCGTTCCGCGCATGCCACCGTGTAGCGTCGGCTTCAGAATAATGTATTGTGGCCGGATGGTATCGAGCAGTTCGGCTTTCATTTCAGGTATATTCACGCCGATAAGTTCTTCATCCAGTGCGATGGGTAAGGGCGTATTGCGGCAAAGTTTAGCCATTTCTGCCCATTGATGTGGCCGAATGGGCTGTTCGATGGAGTGGATGTCGAAGCGTGATAATTGTTCTAATCGCTGCATAGCATTATCGCGTGTGAATCCACCGTTGGCGTCTACGCGTAGTTCTATTTGTTCTTTAGAGAAGTGGCGGCGGATATGTTGGATGAGTGCCAACTCTTGTTCGAAGTCTATCGCACCGATTTTGAGCTTCACACAGTGGAAACCTTGCTCCAGCTTTTGTTCAATACGGTGGTACATTTCATCGAAAGTTCCCATCCATACCAGTCCATTGATGGTGATGCCTTCTTCTCCTTTGCCAAATGGCGTGTTGAAGAAATTGAGGCTTCCACCGGCTGCTATTTGGGCGAAAGCAGTCTCTAAACCGAAGAGGATAGATGGATAAGGGCGCAACATATCAAAAGGTATGCTGCCCGTAGTTTCTACTAAGCGGCATACTTCGCGCAATGTTTTCTCGTATTCGGGGCTGGCATCGCAACTTAAATCGGGCAGTGGAGCACACTCTCCGATCCCCGTCACACCGTTATGGGTAACATTGAGCAGCCAAATATCGTGGGTAGTGTATACTCCCCTTGATGTTCCTGCTGGCTGTTTGAAGTGTAGTTGTTTGTGCGTAATGGTAAGTTGCATGTGATAAAGTGGTTTTCCCTCCCCTTTTGGGGAGGGCTAAAGTGGGGCTTTTAAGGTAAAATCGGGTATTGTTCGAAGTTGGGTTTGCGCTTCTCTAGGAAGGCTTTGCCACCTTCTTGAGCTTCATCCATCGTATAATAGAGCATGGTGGCATCGCCGGCAAGTTCTTGTATGCCCGCTTGACCATCAAGTTCGGCGTTCAGTCCGGCCTTAATCATGCGCAAGGCAAGCGGACTACGCTCCATCATCAATTCTGCCCACTTCACACATTCGTCCTCCAGACGGTCGAAAGGAACCACTTTGTTCACCATGCCCATACGCTCTGCTTCCTCGGCGGTGTACTGTTTACAGAGGAACCAAATCTCTCTTGCTTTCTTCTGACCAACCATTCTGGCTAAGTAAGAAGCTCCGAAACCGGCATCAAACGAGCCTACTTTAGGACCAGTTTGGCCGAAAATGGCATTCTCGCTGGCAATGGTGAGGTCACACATCACGTGTAAAACGTGTCCGCCACCAATGGCATAGCCGTTCACCATGGCTATGACAGGCTTCGGTAAACGACGAATTTGCATTTGTACATCGAGTACATTGAGGCGTGGAACACCATCGTTTCCCACGTAACCACCGCGTCCTTTCACGTGCATGTCGCCACCTGAGCAGAACGCTTTGTCTCCTGCGCCGGTCAAGATGACCACTCTGACTTCGCTACTCTCCCGACAATAGCTGAATGCCTGACTCATTTCCCACGTTGTTAGAGGCGTGAAGGCATTGCGATAACGTTCTCGGTTGATGGTGATTTTGGCAATATGATTGTACATTTCGAAGAGGATTTCCTTGAAATCAAACCCTTCTATCTTTTTCCATTCTCTTGTTTTCATTGTTTGTTATTTGATAAATAGTATTCCTTGGATGCTTGATATGTCTGTCACTTCGTCTTTGATATTGAAGTAAAGGGAGTTAACGAGCAGCAACATGTTATCTCCTGTAGCATGGATTTGGGCGTTCTTTTGGTTCTCGGCAGCCGCTTCCAACTCTTTTTTAGAGAAGGTAAGGTCGTATTTCTTGTCGTTAGCCTTTACTGTGGTGATGATATTGTCGCCCTCTGTCTTCTTGATAGTGCAGTTTCCGTTCGTTATATAGACAAACGATTTGTAACCGTTGGGAAGGATTGTTGGTTTCTCTATAAGGGTATCTACGTTGTAGCTATTGATATTGGCGACGTTATCTCCCTCTGTAAAGTCGTACCAGAAGAAATAAGGGATACTATTTTTATTCCACAATTCTTCTTGTTGTTCTGCTCGGTAGTTCTCTGTCAGATAGCTACCTTTATCTATCAATACTTGTTTTTCCTCTTTAGGCAAGGTCTTTATAAACTTACCAAGTGCTTTTTTAGTGATGGGTAACTTCACGTTGGGTGCTTTGGTAAGTATTTGTTTCACTTGATTCTTCATGGAATGTAGCGTGATATTGGCATAACTCTGCGGGCCTACCGAACTTAGCAAGGCTATTATGACAAACGAAACAGGTATAAGAAGCATACGACGACTCTTGTTTAGAATGAGATAAAGGCACACCGCATAGCACCAAATGTTGAATGTGAGTATATAAAGGCGTGCCACCGTAATGCCATAATCGCTGAGTCGACGGCCGATACCGATGGACATTAGCATCAAAAGGGGAAGTGCTGCTACCGGCAACCAGCGTAAAAGAGACTTATCAAACTTCTTTCCTTCTTGGAATTGTGAAGGATATAGCAATGCCATAATAGCCATTGTACCCAGCATCATTGCTGTTACCAACCATGAAACCCAACCATTTGGTAATTGCCAAGCTACTAAAATCTTGATGGTATAACCGTAAAGTGTAAGGAAATAGGCAAGAAGTAGAGGCACGAGTGCGTAATGTACAATGCCTAATAATACCGAAGAGAGACCTGTAGACGACTCATTGTGCTTCTTATCTTGTTCGGGAATGAATTGTAAAAAGATAAGTGGCAGTATGAAAGTGTAACATGTAAAGATAATATCTACTCTATATAGCCAACCTATATCGAATCCGAAGAGTTGTACGAAAGCCTCTATCAGAAGTTGAATACCTGCCATAAGCACGGTAGCAGCAAGTCCTGAGATGATAAGTCCTATCAATAAGCGATATGTAAAGTTCCATAATCCGAGTTCGTTTTTCCGTTTCAAGAACGATACAATGAATATCATGACTACCAGTACAAGTACTAAAGCTATCATAGTTGTAGCTTCTATCATATCGCCCGGCATGCAGTTGGAGAGCCAAAAGACCAGTCCGAACCACCCGATATGCAGCATTACCTGTATGGCTATGTTCAGTTCACGGTTTTTTACTTCCTCGCTCCATAGCCTTAATACCAAGGCCAAGAGCATGGCTGTGATGGGATAGTAGACAAAGAGAGTGGTAGATTGAGCTGTAAAGGTGCCGTCTAGATGGTTCAGATAGCAACATCCCATGGCCGATAAGACGGCAAAGAGGATTACAATGGGAAACCGTTGGCATCCAGCCAGCAGATTTTCCTTGATAGTTTGGATGGATAGATTCTTAAACATAGTGTTATTAATCAAATGAGTTAAACGTATTTGGCAAATTCATGAGTATCTGTCTCGGCATCGGTGAATACTTCTAAGAGCGACGGACGGTCAAAGTCAGAGGTCATCCACTCCTGCATAGCCGTGCCATTCAGTTCCTCTAGGTTATGAATAGCACGATATTCGATACCGTAACTTTGGCACAATCCTTTGGCTGAAGTGCGATGGGAAGCCATTACCAGTGGCTTTTTGGCAGGGCTGTTTTGTAGTCCGGAGAACTTATTAAAGATTCCTCCGCACCCGTTATTCAGTAATAGTATTCGGAAATTTCCGTGCAGATTTTGATTCCAAAGAGCGTTGGAATCATAGAAGAAGCTTAGATCTCCAATCACGCAATAGGTGGGGAGAGTGGCTATTAATGAGAATCCGGCAGCAGTGGAGAGACTTCCCTCGATACCGTTGACGCCCCGATTGCAACTCACATATGTCTCTGTAAACATATCGACCAACCTTACCGACATACTATTGGCGGCGTGCAGATGGTACGAGTCGGCCCCAGACAATTGCTTACAGAATTCCTTGACCACGGCTACCTGCGAATATTTTGGATTTAAAAGTTTTGTTTCGTTTGCCACCTTTGCAAATGCTTTCTGCCATTTGGTATGGAATTCATGATTTGGAAGGCCATCTTCGAACTTTTGTTTGCGTTCGATGGCTGCGGCTATATTGTCTAGTATATATCCCGTCCGACCCTCTATGACGCGGTATAAGTTTTGGAATGTGTCATAAATGTCTCCACTTCGACTCACTGTCCAAGTCTTGGCCGTGGTGGCACGGCGCAAGAATTGCTTCAATTTTTTGCTCACCAGTGTTCCTTCAACGTACAAGATGGCATCGGGGCTATAATCTTCTTCCTGTTCCACAATGCCCAATACCTTATCTATATGTAAGGCCGGAGCAAAGGAAAGACTTTCATATATCACCGTGATATGGTCGCGTAAACGATTCAAACAGTCTTCGAGATAAAAGGCATTGAAGCGATCCATTTGCCCAATAACAATCATGGGGCGTTGCGAATTTAGGAATTCCCTTTCCAAACTTTGGTAACATTCCATGGCTTCTGTACCTTCGTCTAGCCGGAATACCCGCTCTGTAGGTAGGCTTTCGGTACTGAAATCGAATAGCGGTTCGCTAATCGGTACGTTGATATGTACCGGTGTGCCACCGCCTTTCTTGCATGTTATCAATACCTCATTGACCAATCGATTACATAACCAATGCTCTGCTGCGTCGTGAGGTTCGGGAAGTGACACTGCCTTCTTGACGAATTTTCCCAACGCATCGGCTTGTGGGAGGGTTTGACCGTCTTGTTGGTCAATCCAAGCTAAGGGTCTGTCGGCCGATATTATGATGATAGGAACATGCTGATAGTAGGCTTCTGCCACAGCCGGTAATACGTTTAAGAGTGCTGTACCCGATGTTACACATACCACAGTTGGCTGGTTTGTATATTGGGCAATGCCCAAAGCATAGAATCCAGCCGACCTTTCGTCGGTCACGGGGAAGCACTCTATCTGTGGACAGACGTCGAGATTGTGTACGATGGGGGCATTCCTACTACCCGGACAAACCACGGCATGTCTCACACCGTGCTCTATTAACAGAGCCGTGAGTATGTTGATGTTTTCTTTGTTGCTATACATTATCTATGATTTGTTGACGTGCAACATCGTATTCCCGAATGAGTCGACTCATGATGTCGGTCACAGAATCTATCTTTTGAATCGATGTTACAATCTGTCCAATCTCCAATTCTCCGTTCTCTATGTCGCCTTCGAAGATTCCACGTTTCGATGCTGCTTTGCCTAAGAGTTCGTGTAATTCCTCAGCTGAGGCTCCACGGTCTTCTGCTTCGACAATACGTGCATACAAATCGTTGCGAACCAATCGGGTAGGAGATAGTTTTTTCAAGGCCAACATGGTGTCGCCTTCTTCTAATAAAAGGCACTTGCGTTTGAAACTATCGGCCGCAGAACTCTCTTTCGATACGGCGAAGAGCGTTCCAATCTGTACACCTTCTGCACCCAAAGCACGGGCTGCGAGCATGGCTTGTCCGCTTCCGATACCTCCAGCAGCTATCAGTGGCAACGTCGTAGCACGTCGTACTAGAGGTAATAGTGTTATGGTGGTCGATTCCTCACGACCATTATGTCCGCCAGCTTCAAATCCCTCGGCCACCACAGCGTCTACTCCTGCTTCTTCACATTTGCGTGCAAACTTGCTACTAGAGACTACATGAGCCACCTTGATGCCTGCTTCGTGTAGTCTTGAAGTGTATTTCTTAGGGCTTCCGGCCGATGTAAACACAATCTTAACTCCCTCATGAATGATGATATCCATGAGTTCTTCTATCTGCGGATACATCAGTGGTACATTGATTCCCCATGGCCTTTCGGTGGCGTCTTGCATCTTATGGATGTGTTCTAACAACTTGTCGGGGTGCATGGAACCGGCTCCCAGCAGCCCCAATCCGCCGGCATTGCTCACGGCTGAGGCTAGTCGCCAACCACTACACCATACCATCCCACCTTGGATGATGGGATATTGAATACCGAAAAGGTCGGTAATTCTATTCTGTTGTGTTGTCATATAGTAATCCTTTCATTGTGTCCATCTTTGCTTCCGTCTCTTTCCATTCCTGTTCGCAAATGCTGTCGGCCAACAATCCGCCCCCGGCATAGAGGCGATATTGATTGTTTTGTATCTGCATACAGCGCAACGATACGTATAAATGGGTTTCTCCCTGCGTGTCTATCGGGCCTACGAAACCGCTATAATAGCCACGTGGATGCGCCTCGTGGTCAATGATGAATTGCCTGCATATATCTTTCGGAATGCCACATACGGCCGGTGTGGGGTGCAGGCTGTCCAACAATTCTCCCAGTTTCTTTGTTTGTGGTAATCTAAAGTGGAAGTTGCTGCGCAGATGCACAAGATTGGCTGCACGCGTAGTATATGGACCTTCCTCGTTGAATTCGGCTCCGTGTTTTCGCAGACAATCTTCTATATAGCGTGCCACATAGCGTTGTTCCTGTATATTCTTTTGGCTCCAGCGTATCTGTTCAGCCTCTCCGGGATGAGGCGGATTGTCGAAATCCATTTGCGAAGCGTCTAGTTGCATGGTTCCGGCCAGTGCCATGGTGTGCCATTCAAGTCCGTCTCCCTTGAGCAAAATTTCCGGTGTAGCCATCAACCACATATCACTTTTAGGTGTATATACCAATACCACCATCATATGAGGATAGCGTTGGCATGCTTGGATAAATAGTTCTTCAGCCGGAAGGCTGCTTTGTAGGTTGATTTCAGAGGAGCGGGCAAGTACTATTTTTCTGAAGTTTCCATGCTCTAGTTGCTCGTGGAAACGTTCAAATATGGTTGCATATCGCTTCTTGTCCTCTTCGTTCTCCGCATTCTCTAAGTGCTTGTAGGGATTATGAGTCCCGATTGGGAACTCTATTTGCTCAACTTCGTCAGGTTGTAAGAGTAGGATTGGGTGACTCGGTGTAGGCGAGAAAGGAGCCAATACAAAACCTTTTCGCCCATTCAAGTCGGCAACCGATGATAGTTCCAACGGTTGTCCACCGTGTTGTACCACCTTTATATAATGGTGGAAGTGTGGTAGTCGGTAGAGCGCAAAACTATTCATGCTTGCGTGGCGTCATTATATAATTGGTTACCTGTACGGTCGAAATGAGGTCACCATCATCATTTGTGATGTCTATATTCCATACATGTAGTGTTCGTCCTTTGCTTTTGATGCGGGCCAATGCTGTTACGCATCCACCGTAAGCAACAGCCTTCACGTGATTTCCACTCACGTTGATACCCACACATATCTTGCCCGGACAGAGAGCCATGCTGCCTACACCGGCCAGATTTTCGGCCAATGCCAACGAAGCACCGCCACTTAGGAAACCGAAGGGTTGCTTGTTGCGATCGTCTACTTTCATGCGAGCCATTACTGTATCAGGTTCCGGGGTAGAAAAAAACTCCATTCCCAATGTTTGGGAGAGTCCCGGTTCGTTCCCTCTTATTTCTTTTGTCTTTTCAATATCCATAGTTATTATTCATTATCATCGCAAAGATACTAAAACAGAATAAGAATTCCAAATAACAAGAGTTGAAGAACTGTATACATAGTAAGTTTGACCAAGTTGGAATTTTCATGGTAATGGAATGGTGGAATATTTGATATAAGTGCTTGTGGGCTACAGAATAATACTTATCTTTGCGCTCAACAATCTATTTATCTTAATGATATGCCGATGCTAAAAGTTCAGAATCTATCATTTGCAATGCGTTTTATCTGTATTCTTTGCCTGTAAGGCAATCCTTTATAATAGCCGGATGTTGGAGCGAAGCGGAAACTTCCGGGAAGATGGAATGGAGATAAAACCAACCTGATAAGGCTACCCTATATATCTTATGAGTTACACAAAATTATTATACCATATTGTATTTAGTACGAAGTTTCGCCAATGTACGATTGTCGAGATGCATGAACGCGAGCTTTATGCCTATTTGTTAGGTATTGTCAATCAAATGGATGGGCACCTTTATCGTGTGGGTGGGATGCCGGACCATCTTCATATTGTAACGTCGATTCCATCAAAAATCTCATTAGCAGATTTTGTGAGGCGTATCAAACAAGGTACGAGCAATTGGTTGCATACCAATCCTAATTTCCCTATGTGGAATGGATGGGCAGAAGGATATGGTGCATTTACGTATGCATACGGTGATTTGCTTCAGGTAGTGAATTATGTAAAGAACCAAAAGATGCACCATGCTACGGTGTCTTTTGTTGATGAGTATCGCAAGTTATTGGTAGAGTTTGGTGTGGAAATAGATGAAAGGTTCATGCCGAAATGAAATATAGGGCAGTCTTGTCAGACTGAAGATGGTGGTCGTATCTTTGTCCGTAGGCTTTCGCTTCGCTCCAGCACTACGGCTATTACATAGGGTGGTCTTACAGACCTGCATTTTAATGTTAGCTTTGCTAAACTGTATTGGGAAGTCTTACTTGTAAGGCAAGACTATGTAATGTATGGTTGGGCTTTCAGACCAGTATCTTGAAAAGCTTTCAGTTAAGTCATCCTTGTGTGTGTATGCTTGTAAATCAATCCCTAGTTATGTATGGGCGGTATGCTAGATTGGTATTTAAATGGTGGATTTGATAAGCTGTTTTTGGAACTTTTGCCTGTAAGGCAATCCTTTATAATAGCCGGATGTTGGAGCGAAGCGGAAACTTCCGGGAAGATGGAATGGAGATAAAACCTGTCTGATAAGACAGCCCTACATATCGTTGATGGTGTATATAAAAGGAAAATACGATTCAAACATAATGCCATATTGACACAGCGCGCTGTCAATATGTCTTGCTTTGCTATTTGGTATATAACTTGCACCCTGCTTTATAGATTCAATAACAAGAATAAATTAAAGTAAAGGAGATAAGATTATGATGTACAGAAATTCATGGTTACCAGTTGTTTTCAATGATTTCTTTAACAACGTAGATATGCCAAAGGCCAACGCGACAGCTCCAGCCATCAATGTGAAGGAATCAGATGTTCAGTATACAGTAGAACTCGCAGCTCCGGGCTTGCGCAAGGAAGACTTCGACGTAAATATCAATGCCGACGGCGACCTTACCATCAAGATGGAAAACAAGCGCAATGTCAAAGAAGAAAAGGAGCATTATCTACGTCGTGAGTTCTCTTACGCTAAGTATGAGCAGACGCTTATCTTGCCCGATGACGTGGATAAAGAGAAGATTTCGGCTCGCGTGAACGACGGTGTGCTGACTGTGGAATTACCCAAGGTTAAGCATGAAGAGCAGAAAATTGCTCGTCAGATTGAGATTGGATAATGGCTCCAAAGAATTTTCAATAGGTAAAGCAACTTTCCATTAATAGGGAAAGAGATGTGGTAAATAGTTATAGATTGTAGAGGCGGTGCTGTGGCATCGCCTCTTTTATTTTATTGGTAGTTTAGTCTTTCAGATAATATATCTATTCATACGATAGGAAAGGTATCCCCCTTTCCCTACAAGAGGGTTTGGGTGAGGATGCTGCAATGACTCCCCAACATTGCTGCAAAGCCCAAACAGCATTGCTGCAGAGTCGAGACAGCAAAATTGCCGAGCCTTTGCAGTAGGCTAGTTAACAAGTTGTCGAGAAGCTATGTAGACAGGTTTGAATTGTCAAATAGATTTGTTGATGGATAAAAAGGAAACAGTAGAAAATGCAACAACGAGGAATCTTCCATATTGGAGAATTCCTCGTTGAGGTTATATGTGATCCCGTTGGGATTCAAACCCAAGACCTTCAGAACCGGAATCTGACGCTCTATTCAGCTAAGCTACGGGACCTAGATGCGATAACGTTGCAAAAGTAGAGAAAAAAAATGAATTACCCAAATCCCAATACTGAAAAAGCGGAAAGGCAAAATGGATAGTATCATAACGTAAACCAAAAACGAATAAATGGCTAACATAAAACAGTAATTATACGTTTTTGTTGATACAAAAAGATAGAAATAGAAAAGTTTTTCTGTCTTTTTGCGAAAATTGTGGTGATAATACTTGTGTTTTTGCTATACAACTCTTATCTTTGCAACGTAAAAAGAGTAGATAAAAGAAAAAGATATGGGTAAACTAATCAAACCGGAGGGGTATAAGGCATTGCTCGATATGAGACAAACCGAGCAGGGTATTAAACTCATTAAAGAGTTTTTCCAACAGAACCTAGCCACGGAACTGCGTCTGCGCCGCGTCACGGCACCGCTTTTCGTGCTCAAAGGGCTTGGTATTAATGACGACCTGAACGGTGTTGAGCGCCCGGTGGCATTCCCTGTGAAAGACTTAGGGGATGCTCAAGCAGAGGTGGTACACTCATTAGCCAAATGGAAACGGTTGGCTTTGGCCGAATACGAAATAGAACCGGGCTATGGTATCTATACGGATATGAATGCCATTCGCGCCGATGAGGAATTGGATAATTTACACTCGCTCTATGTAGACCAGTGGGATTGGGAAGCTGTCGTGACTCAAGAGCAGCGCAATGTGGCATTCTTGAAGAATGTGGTGCGCCGAATCTATGCGGCCATCTTGCGTACTGAGTATTTGGCATGTGAGACTTATTCGCAGTTAAAACCTTTCCTACCCGAAGATATTCACTTCGTACATAGCGAGGAACTGATGCAAATGTATCCTGATAAGACACCAAAAGAGCGCGAAGATGCTATCTGTGAGAAGTATGGAGCCGTGTTTATCATCGGTATTGGTGCCAAGTTGAGTAATGGAGAGAAGCACGATGGGCGTGCTCCCGACTATGACGACTGGTCTACTATGGGCGAGAATGGTATGCCAGGGCTGAATGGTGACATATTAATATGGTATCCGGTGCTGGGGCGTAGCTTTGAGTTGTCATCCATGGGTATTCGTGTTGACAAAGAAAGCTTAAAGCGTCAACTTGAAATAGAGGGTAAGGAAGACCGCAAGAAACTTTACTTCCACCATCAATTATTAACCGATCAACTGCCGTTGAGCATTGGTGGCGGTATCGGACAGAGTCGTCTTTGCATGGTGATGCTGCACAAAGCGCACATCGGAGAAATCCAAGCTAGCATTTGGCCTGAGTCAATGCGCGAGGAATGTAAGCAGGTTGGGATGCCTCTTATTTAAACTGTGAGAATATAAAACAAACGCGGACAATCTTTTGATGAGATTGTTCGCGTTTTGTATGCAGCGATATTAGCTAAGTCAATTCTAGGTCGAGTGCCACTCGTAGTTTCTCCATCGCCGGATACTTGCGCCGCACTTCGTCGTAGATTTCGCGTTTTGTCAATATCTTGGTCACCTCTTCGGCTTTGGCCAAACGTAGACTTAGGTCTATATTTCCATTGTGCAACGCCTTGGCTATCGTCACTTTGATACGTGGCTTGATATCTTGTATCTGATTCAAGAGTATCTGATTGTCTACGATAACTTCGATGTTGGGGTAGTCGGTGATGCGTGGTCGCATGTTCTTCATGCGCGAAGCCATGCCTGTCATCGATTGTGGCATGCGGTTACACATAGACAACCATTGCAATTCCAAGTCTTCTTGACTGAACTCATTGTTCTCGCCGCTGTTGGTAATTGTGACTTCTTGTTCGGCTACCTTGTCCGGACCGTTTCTCAATTCCTTAAATGTGAAGCCCAACTTGTTAAGTTTAAGGCGCGGCTTTTGGACTGTAGATGCACTTTCTGTGGCTGCATGGGGAGCTTCTGTGGGCTTTTGTGGCTCGTTATGGAGCTGTGCTGCCACTTTTGCTCTGTCTGTACGCCATGCTCCACCGGTATTCGTTCCAACCCCGGCCACCTGCGATGCCGGTTTAGGTGTGGAAGAAATTAATTTCTTAAACAGGGATTTTAATCTGTGAGGGCTACGCCCCGCGCCTGCATCTTCGTCGGCTGGCTGCGTGAGTTGAGCCACTTGAATCAGCGTAAGTTCCACCAATAGACGCTTATTACTACTTTGTCGGTAGTTGATATCGCATTGATTCATTAACTTCAAGGCGTTGTATAAGAATCGAGTAGGGCATTTGGCTGCCTGTTCTTGGTAATGTTTACGCTGTTGTTCGCTCGCTTCAAGCAGTGGAATGGTTTGGTTGTCCTTGGCCATTAGTACATTACGTACATGACTGGCTAACCCTATGATGAAGTTACCACCGTCGAATCCCTTGCTGATAACGCTGTTGAGCAGCACCATAATGTCGCTCACTTTGTTCTCAAGAGCCAAGTCTATCACCTTGAAATAGTTCTCGGTGTCGAGCACATTCAAGTCTTCGAGCACCTTGTCGTACGTCAAGTTTCCCATACAGAAGCTTGCAGCCTGATCGAAGATAGACAGTGCGTCGCGCATACCGCCATCAGCTTTCTCTGCAATAATTTCCAGTGCACGCTCTTCGTAGGTGATTCCTTCTTTCTCGGCAACCATCTTCAAGTGATTGATGGTATTGGAAACGCTCATCCGTTCGAAGTCGTATATCTGGCAACGGCTTAAGATTGTGGGTAGAATCTTGTGCTTCTCAGTTGTCGCAAGGATAAAGATGACGTGCGAAGGGGGCTCTTCCAATGTCTTTAAGAAGGCGTTGAAAGCTGCCGTGCTGAGCATGTGTACCTCGTCAATAATGAACACTTTGTAGCGTCCAACTTGCGGGGGAATGCGCGTTTGTTCCATCAAAGCCTTAATATTCTCGACCGAGTTATTACTTGCTGCGTCCAGTTCGAAGATGTTATACGAACGCTGTTCATTGAACGAACGGCAACTCTCGCATTCGTTACAAGCTTCCCCGTCCTCGCGTGGATGCTCGCAATTGATGGCTTTAGCGAAGATACGGGCACACGTAGTCTTCCCCACACCACGCGGACCACAGAATAAATAGGCGTGTGCAAGCTTACCGCTCTTTACCGCATTCTTCAATGTGGTGGTCAAAGCAGATTGACCTACCACAGAATCGAAGCTCATAGGACGGTACTTACGCGCCGAAACGATGTATTCTTCCATCTCGTTTTTAGGTTTTACAGTGTCCTGCAAAGATACCATTTTTATCTGAAAAGTCGGCAATATAGTGCGAGATTAAGATGCCGACTCTTTGAAATGATAAGGGAAAGATGCCGGTTTAAAATACAAAACCGAGGTTGATATGGAAATAGAATTGGTTGGTTTTGCTCGCGAAACCAAGGCTTGCGCCGAGTGGTCCAAGCATGCTGTTGTAGTAATATGAGGCTTGATAACCCATCATTGGACCACGGTCGAGCAATCCTCTCAACTTTTCGGCATGCTGTGCCCCTGTTATTTTCAGCATCACATAGTTGTTGTCAGCGATGCGTTGTTGTAGTTTGAGTTGCAAACCGATGAATTGGTTGTCGGTAAATTCCACATATCCCATGCCGGCAAAGGGCATTTGGCGGTCAAAGTAATGGGAGTTCCAGTCGCCACCGATGGTATTTCGTTTCACACCGGGGATGTTTGAACCGAATAACAACCGTCCGTAGAGCATGGGCTGTAGGGTTAATCGGTTGGTCAAAGGGAATGCCCAGCGCCATGAAGCATTCAATGCGCTGAAGCCAATATGCCCATTATAGTGTGCAAAATTATCGGTGTAATACCCATATCCGGCCTCCATATTGGCACCATGAGATGGGAAATACCAATTGTTTTCGGAGTTATAAGTCACATGGGCATGGTAGCTTAGGAGATGAAGATGGTGTACTGTCGAGAAATCGGAAACGATATCTTGGTTTGACAGGATGTCGTGAATGGAGTAATAGTCGAAGTGTGGACCTATGGTAACGTTGAAATTGCGAATATTAAAGTCGAATACATTTAGGTAAACGGAGTGTTGATTGTAGGTGACATTAAAGATTCTGTTTCCCCGTTCGTTCACATTGATGTCGTTATGTTGGAAGATATAGGAGAGCATCATGCGTCCCCAAGCGTATGGATGAATCGAGAAATCACCCCTTCCCATGATTCTTTTGCCGAGTCGCATGGTGAAATCGGCAGTCATAGGAACGTTTTTGCTCTTGACGAAAAAGCCTGCATTAGCTTGCAAAGCTACGATTTCTTCGGTGTCGAAACGTACTCCTAAATTCAGTTTCGTAGCTTTCTTGGCATTTGCAACGACGTGTATGTTGTAGCTATCGCCCGCTTGTTGATAGTCCACATAGGCATCGTCGTAGTACAAGTCTATCCGCATTGTATTCACAACTTTCTCCATATAGCCCATCGAGATACTGTCGCGATGGTTTAATCTGTACTGTCGTTCAAGGTAATTACGGTCTGCTACATCCACACCCTCAAAGGTAATACTGCCTAGTTTCATTCGTTCGGGCAGGGGAGAGGCATGTTGTAAAGGCTTGGCAGTGGGCTGATAATCAGCTGAAAGCCCCAACTTAGCCTTCAAAGCCAGCAATTCATCCCAGTGTTTTAAGGCGTCTGCTTCACCTCGTGCTATCAATGTATCGATGGCTGCGTGGGTAAAACTGGCAGCTGAATAGCCGCTGATGTTGGCCTTGATGAGCACATCGGTGTTGGCAATATTCTCATCGTACTTGTTTTTACAGTTCACAGCTACTATCTGACTGATTACAGCTGCACCGTTAGATAGGTCGTCTGCGGTCTTGGGTGAGCCTTGAACGGTTACTCCTATCACGTAGTCGGCACCCATTTCGCGAGCAATATCCACCGGATAATTGTTGCGTAGACCGCCATCAACCAGCACCATATTGCCCTTTCTGATTGGAGAAAACACTCCCGGAATAGCCATACTGGTGCGCATAGCCTCTGCCAATACACCGTGATGGAAAACGTATTCCGTGTTATCTACGATGTTGGTAGCCACGCATGCAAAAGGAATGGGAAGCTTATTGAAATCTATTGAATCACGATAAGCAGACGTTAGTTGAGCAAAAAGTTTCGATAGATTCTTCCCGCGGATAAGTCCTGAGACGCTACCGGAGCGTTTTGAGAAGATCATGTCGCGTGTCAATAGATAGGTATTTTGTTTCTTTCGGTTGGCAAGTGTACTGCTGCTCACGTCTGCTTTATCCGAAAGAACGAACGTCCAGTCTTGCCTTCTTACTAGAGAATCGAGCGTATGGGCATTGTATCCCACTGCGTATAGACCACCGATGATGCTTCCCATAGATGTACCGGTAATGATGTCGACTGGAATTCCGGCTCTTTCTATCACCTTGAGAGCACCGATATGAGCCATACCTTTGGCTCCACCACCCGACAATACGACGGCTACTTTCGGGCGTTTCTCACTGATGGGTTGTCCCCATAGGGTTGTAAATACAGTTGTTAGAGCTAAAAGTAGTGTTAATCGTCGCATGGTATGGTGGTCTTAAAAGTGTTTATTCGTGAGTAGCAAAGCGTTGCTCGGCCATTTGTTCATACTTTGTTCCGGGTCTACCGTAGTTAGCATAGGGATAAATACTAATGCCACCACGCGGTGTAAAGATTCCCGTCACCTCTATATATTTAGGACTCATGAGCCTAATGAGGTCTTTCATGATGATGTTGACACAGTCTTCATGGAAGTCACCGTGGTTTCTGAAGCTGAATAGATAGAGCTTCAAACTCTTACTTTCCACCATTTTCTCAGCTGGAACATAGGATATTCGAATCTCGGCAAAGTCGGGTTGACCGGTAATTGGGCACAGTGAAGTAAATTCAGGGCAATTGAATCTCACCCAATAATCGTTCTCCGGATGCTTGTTTTGAAATGTTTCGAGTACCTCAGGAGCGTAGTCCATGCGATAGCGGGTTGCAGAACCTAGTGCCTGCAAACCCTCTTCTTCGCGTGTATCTTGTTGTTTGATTGCTTGGTTTTCCATATTTTGATCATCTCATTTTAGATATTCAACAACTTAAACACGTTGTAGTTGATGCCATCATCGTAGGCGTCTTCGCCTTCATGTCGCTTGACAGCGCGTACCACACGGATGGTTAACGGCAATGCAACGACTTCGTACAGTGTCTTGAGTATCACTTGTCCAATCATCAACACGGGTAGTTCATCGGTTGGTACGATTCCTGAGAGTGCCAAGGGAAAGAAGATAATAGAGTCAACACTCTCTCCGAACACCGTACTAAGGATGGCACGAGCAGAGAAATTCTTTCCTTTTGATGAAATTTTCATGCGACTCATCACGTAAGCATTGACGAACGAACCGCACAGGAAAGCGGTAAATGAAGCGGCAGCGATGCGTGGTGCCAAGCCAAACACGGCGTGGAAGCCGGCATCATTGGTCCAATATGGAGCACCGGGAATCCAATCGCAGAGTGCACCAAGCGTCACAAAGAAGAAGTTCATGGCAAATCCTATCCATATCAACAAGCGTGCTTTGCCATAGCCCCACACCTCGCATACGCAGTCGTTAATAATGTATGAGACGGGGAAGACAATGAGTCCACCGGTCAAACTAATTGCACCTGTGGTATAACCACCCGGTAATGTGAAAGGACCTACTGCGATTTGCTTTGTTTCGAGTACGTTTGCCGCAATTAGACAAACACAAAAGAGTATGCTGAAAAGCATAAACAGCACACTCACCATGTTACGTTTCTTTTCCATTTTCTTGTTTTTTACGAGGTTTACCAAGCACTCGGTTCTTATTTAAGCGGTTGCAAAGTTAATCATTATCAGCGACGTAGGCAAGCAAAAGTCCGATAATCGTAACTTAGCACTTGCTTTATACCACTTGATAAAGCAAGTAACTCAGATAGCCGACGAACGTAGCTGTGAGGATAGCTCCTTCCCATCGGGCGATGGTATACTTGGTGAAGGAGAACAACCACAGCATAATCATTGCCACTACCATGACCGATAAGTCGGTCGTGGTGATGCCTTGAATTATCATCGGTGAGATGATGCCGGTGAGACCAAGGATGGCCAAGATATTGAACACGTTGCTCCCTAACACATTACCAATGGCAATGCCGCTTTGGCCTTTGCGTGCCGATACTACACTAGTGGCTAGTTCGGGCAGTGAAGTTCCTCCGGCAACAATCGTCAAACCTATCACTGCATCGCTTACACCTAGTGTATGTGCCACGTTGGTGGCTCCGTCTACGAAGATGTTGCTGCCAACTATCAAGCACACCAAGCCTAGAAGCAAGAATCCTATGGCTTTCCATCCGTTCATGGGGTGCTGGTTTGCTTCTTTCGTAGTGCCGTTTTCACCCTTCGCCTCTTTCAGAGTCACGTACATAAAGATAGCAAGTAATGCTAATAAAATACCGGCATCGATGCGTGAAATGTTACCGTCCATACACATCATCAGTAGTACTACAGCTGCCACGAGGGCAAATGGGATATCCTTTTTCACCGTAGAGTGCAAAATAGTCATGGGAGTGACCATCGCAGCCACGCCCACAATGAGTAGTGAATTGAAGATATTGCTACCCACAATATTGCCCACTGCCAAATCGGGTGTGCCTTTAAGAGCTGATACAAGACTCACACAAAACTCCGGCATGGATGTTCCCATGGCCACAATTGTGAGTCCGATAACGATTTGAGGGATATTCATTCTCTCGGCTAAAGCCACGGCTCCGTCGGTCAAACGGTCGGCTCCCCATAACACCAGTACGATGCCGGCAAGGATAAAAACGATATTCAGTATCATAATGTCGGCAAATTTAGGTAAAAAACATGATATTCTTTAAACTCCATATTATCTTTATGAGTACAAAGAGTTATCTATTTGTCAACTCAAACTCGTCTACTTGTCAACTCATTCATTAGCTTCATATCTTGTAATCTTGTCTACTTGTCAACTCGTTTACTTGTTAACTACTTGCCTGCAAGGCCAAGGCAACATCGCTGTCAAGTCCATGCAGCATTGCTGAAAAGCCGAGACAGCGATGCTGGGGAGCCGCTGCAACAGCCCTACCCCAGCCCTCCCCAAAAGGGGAGGGAGATGGTTTTAAGTGGATAAGTGGACGAGTTGAGATTTCAGTTTTTAAGTCTTTGAGTTGATGAGTTATTGGTTGAGTTTGAAAGTTCATGAGTTTTTGAGTTGAAAAGTATTGGGTTAGGATTGAGAGATGGGGAATTTACTGCTTGAAAGGCAGCCGATTCGTTGCCATAACTCTAAAGCTTCCGGCTCTGAAAATGTGGTATATATCCTGCTCGTGGACGCGACATGGCGCGTCCCTACGATTCCTAAGATATAATCATTCTGCTATAGTTGCGTTATGACAAAGATATTTTTAGATTGGATAAGAATTTTATTTCCGTCTCCCACTTATGTTTTTTATATTTCTAAGTTTTGAAATTACGGGATTTTTATGTATGTTTGCAGTACTATATTTATAAAGACAAAATTGTAAAATGGAAATAACCGAACGATTTATCAATTACACCAAGTTCGACACACAGTCGGCTGAAGACTCTGAGACCGTGCCGAGTACGGCGAAACAATTGGAATTTGCCAAATATCTGGTTAAGGAATTAGAGAACGAAGGATTGAGCGATGTGAAGATGGATGATATGGGTTACATCTATGCCACACTGAAAGCTAACACCAAGAAGAAGTTACCGACCATCGGTTTCATCTCTCATTACGATACAAGTCCCGATGCCAGTGGCTATGGAGTAAAGGCACGCGTTATCGAAAATTATGATGGTAACGATATAGAATTGTCACCGGGCATCATCTCTAGTACTGACAAGTTTCCTGAACTCAAAGACCATAAGGGCGAAGACATCATCGTTACCGATGGTACAACACTGCTCGGAGCCGACGACAAAGCCGGTATAGCTGAGATAGTACAGGCAATGTGCTACCTACGCGACCACGATGAGATAAAGCATGGAGACATTCGTGTGGGCTTCAATCCCGATGAAGAGATTGGTATGGGGGCTCATCATTTCGATGTAGAGAAGTTTGGTTGTGATTGGGCATATACCATGGATGGCGGCGATTTGGGCGATTTGGAATACGAAAACTTCAATGCTGCCAGTGCCAAGGTGTTTATCAAGGGTGTGAGTGTGCATACCGGATATGCCAAAGGTAAGATGATTAATGCCAATCGATTGGCTTGCGAGTTCAATAACATGATTCCGGAGACCGACTTACCGGAGACTACGGAGGGTTATCAAGGCTTTTACCATCTGCTAGGTATTGAGAGTCGTACGGAAGAAGCAAAGTTGAGTTATATTATTCGCGACCACGATCGAGAGAAATTCGAGGATCGCAAAGACTTCATGGAAGACTGTGTGAAGTGTATGAACGAGAAATACGGTGAAGGAACAGTACGTATTGAACTGAAAGATCAGTATTACAACATGAAGGAAAAGATAGATCCGAACATGCATGTTATCGATATTGTACTGAAAGCTATGCAGGAAAGCGGTGTAGCACCGAAGGTTGCTCCTATCCGTGGCGGTACGGATGGTGCGCAGCTCAGCTTCAAGGGCTTGCCTTGTCCCAATATTTTTGCTGGCGGTGTCAACTTCCACGGGCCTTATGAGTTTGTCTCTGTGCAGGTAATGGAGAAAGCTGTGGATGTCATCGTGAAGATATGCGAGATTACCGGGAACTATGAAGATTAACCAAAAGAACTATTCATAAATAAGCAAGGAGCTGAATGAACGGTGTACGCTCATTCAGCTCCTTTTCATATCAAACAATTTATGGCCGAATTACCCCATCTTATAGCCGATCTTGCCTTGATATTGGTTGTGGCAGGTATCGTTATCTTATTGTTCAAAAAGTTGTGCCAACCTCTCGTGTTGGGCTATATTCTTGCCGGATTCCTTGTTTCGCCCCACATGCCTTATACCATGTCGGTGGTCGATAAGGCCGATATACAGACGTGGGCCGATATAGGTGTGCTGTTCCTCTTGTTTGCTTTGGGACTGGACTTCTCGGTTAAGAAGATCTTGAAGATGGGGTTGGCACCGGTGATAGCTTCGCTTACTATCATTTTCTGCATGATGTTGTTGGGCATTAATGTCGGTCATGCGTTCGGATGGGGTAAGATGGACTGTATTTTCTTGGGTGGTATGCTGGCTATGTCGTCCACCACTATTATATATAAAGCGCTCGACAACCTTGGACTTCGGCAGCAGAAGTTTGCCGGATTGGTGATGAGTGTGCTTATATTAGAGGATGTATTGGCTATTGTTTTGATGGTAATGCTAAGTACATTGGCTGGTGGGAGTAGTCCGGATGGGGGACAATTATTCGGCTCATTGTTCCGTATTGGTTACTTCTTGGTGCTTTGGTTCGTCGTAGGATTGTTTGTTATACCAAGCTTTTTGCGCAAGACACGTAAGTTGATGAATAGTGAGACGCTGGTCATCGTGGCGTTGGGACTCTGCTGTCTGATGGCTGTCATCTCTACACAGGTAGGTTTTAGCAGTGCCTTTGGTGCATTTGTGATGGGCAGTATTTTAGCCGAGACGGTGGAAGCCGATAAGATTATCCGTGTGGTGGAACCTATTAAGAATCTTTTTGGAGCCATCTTCTTCGTCTCAGTGGGTATGTTGGTAGACCCTGTTGTGATGATGAAGTATGCCGCACCCATCGTTGTGTTGGTGTTGACCATCCTCGTCGGGCAGGGAGTATTTGGTACATTGGGCTTTTTACTCAGCGGGCAGTCGCTGAAGACAGCTATGCGTTGTGGTTTCTCTATGGCGCAAATAGGTGAGTTTGCTTTCATCATAGCCTCGTTGGGGTTGTCGCTTGGCGTAATCAGTAAATTCCTTTATCCGGTGGTAGTGGCCGTTTCGGTTATTACAACCTTCCTCACTCCGTATATGATGCGGGCTGCCGAACCATGCTATCTGTTGGTGGAGAGGCGCCTTCCCAAGCGCTGGTTGAGGCGTTTGAACCATTTGAGTGTGGACAATCACATGTCTAACGAGGCCGGAACATGGAGAATGTTACTGCGGAAGTTACTTGTCAGCACGGCCATCTATGGTATTTTGTCGGCTGCTGTGACTGCTATGATGCTCACTTTCTTCCTACCTTTTGTGCGCCATTTGCTGCCTCATTGGTGGGCAAACGGCGTGTGTGGCGTGTTGACGGTGGCTTTGATTTCACCTTTCCTGCGTGCGTTGGTGATGCGACATTTCCACAGTGAAGAGTTTAAACAGTTATGGACAGAGAATCGTATCAACCGTCTGCCACTGCTTTTCACAAGCTTGGTGAGGGTGATTATAGCATCGGCCTTCATCTTCTATATCTGTAATTACTTGACAAGGTTTACCAATGCGCTGATGATAACGATAGCTGTGGCTATGATAATCCTCATGATACTGTCACGGTCGTTGAAACATCGGAGTATCAGATTGGAACGTTTGTTCATTCAAAACTTGCAGTCGCGCGACATAGAAGCACGTGTGCATGGGCGTAAACGACCGCTCTTTGAGGGACATCTGCTTGATCGTGACATCCATATCAGCGATGTGGACGTGCCGGAAGATTCGGTGTGGGCCGGTCAGTCGCTACGGCAATTGCAATTCCGCAATCGTTTTGGGGTGCATGTGAGTAGTATCTTGCGTGGCAGACAGCGGCTGAACATCCCCAATGGTGATACAATAATCTTTCCCGGCGATACAATTCAGGTGATAGGAAACGATGAACAGTTGCATCATTTTTCTGCGGCTATGAAAGGAGCATTGGTGCCTGAAGATGCAGAAATAGAGAAGCGAGAGATGAAATTGCGGCAACTGGTAATCGGGAAAGATAGCTGTTTGGCCGGAAAGACATTGAAAGAAAGTGGTATCCGCGACCGTTATAATTGCATGGTTGTGGGTGCCGAGCAGGGGCAACAGACGCTCACGCTCATCAATCCTACCCATGTGTTTGAGGTGGGAGATGTGGTTTGGGTGGTAGGCGAGGAGTCTTCATTACAAGATTTGATGAAATTGGGATAAAGAATTCCTATTCCTAGCGATGTAATATCTATTTAACATGCTTTAAAGTTTATCAATGCAAGATTCTTTTATTTGTGTATTTACTGTTTGAGTACTCACCTACAAAATTAGTATTAACGCAAAAAACAGAACTGAAATGAAAACGAATAATGCAGTTTCCCAACTGATAAGACAGACTAAAGGAATAAAAATTACCGGTTTTCTATCGGTATTGATGATGATGGTAACATCAATTTTGATTACTTCATGTAACTCGGATGGTGATAATAATGGGTTTCGAGGTAAGCCATTGGCCAATGCTGTGGTAACGGTAAAACCTATGAAGGATGGAAAGAAGTTCTATATTTGGATGTCAGAAGATAAAGTTGGACATGCCAAAAATTATGCAAAATCACCTTTTGGAGACAAAGAAGTACGTGCGCTTGCCAATCTTCGGGAAGAAGGAAAGGATAAAAATGGTGTCTTGCAGTTCTATGTCAATTGGATGGATAGCATTAGAACGAAGCCCGCTGTGAAGACATTGGGCGAAAAGCAAGATATTGCAACGTACGGGAATGACCCTGTGGATGTTATCAGAGCGTTTCCTACGGTGGCTGAAGATGGCTATCTGACATTAGGATTCCACACGATGTGGGGAGTAAATAATAATAAGAAGCATGTCTTTAACCTTGTTATGGATACGAATCCTAAAGACCCATACGAGTTAGAATTCCGTCATCATGCGCATGGAGATGTTACTGGTGTACTGAGACCGGCTTTTATAGCATTCCGATTGGCTAAAATAGATAGTTTAGCTAAAGCGCAAGGGAAGAAGAAAGTAACATTGAAGTTGAAGTGGAAGTCGTTTTTCGGTCAGGAGAGCGTTACGTTTGACTATCGTGTGAGGGACGACTTATTAAAGAAATAAGTGCAACTAACAGAGACACAGCAAGAACTGCGCATTGCTCAGGGACTTCGCCAACGGAATAAAACGGCGATGAGGGACTTCTATGCTCTATATGCCGGAAGACTCACCGCCGTTTGTTCGCGTTATATACAAAGCGATGCCGATGTGAAAGATGTTCTTCAGGAAGCTCTGATTAAGGTGTTTATGAATGCCGAAAACTTTGAATATCGGGCTGCAGGGTCATTATTGGCATGGGGTAAAAGGATTGTAGTAAATGAAGCATTGAGCTTCCTCAGGAAGTCGAAGACTGTACCATTGTTGTTCGATGAAAACTTACCGGAGGTGGCAGACGATGATGATATGCCGGTAGACGAGGTGCCACCGAAGGTGTTACAAGAGATGATTCGAGAGCTGCCCGATGGGTATCGAACGGTATTCAACCTCTATGTATTTGAAGATAAAAGCCATAAAGAAATAGGAAATATACTAGGTATCAAAGAAAATTCATCGGCATCGCAGCTGAATAGGGCGAAAACGATATTGAAAAAGAAGATAATTGAATATAAGAAAGGAGGACGGGTATGAGCAATGATTGGCTAAAGACATTGCGTAGCAAGATGGAAAATTACGAGGAAACAGCTCCACAAGGGTTGCTAGACGATGTAATGGGACGTCTGGAAGTTCTCGATCAAGAGTATGCTCCAATCTCAATAGAAGAGGAAAAGGTACCTGATAAGGTACGAGGCAAGGGCATTGTAGTTGCTTTATTGCTTGGTGCTGCGGCTGTGGGATTGGTTCTATTGACCAATACTTCGGTAAATCAGGTGAACCAAGGGATGAAAATAAATGCCCCAATGGCAGATTTTCATGAACACGAAACTCCTACAAAACAGTATATAAGTGAAACTAATCAAGATTTGGTAGCCCAAGTTAAGAAGGCTGTCGAGAGTATATTACCACCGGTTGTGCGTCGTTTGGAGACGGATAATAGTGGGGGAATGATAGCTCAAGTATTGAATCAGGATAGCACAGTGGTATCGCCTGACCAACAGGTGTTGCCATCTAAAAAGACAGAAGAGAAGCCTATAACAGAGAAGAAACAAAACAAAACCTCGTCTACACGGTCTCGTGATAATGGATTATTGGCTTTGGTACATAATCAAAAGAAAACCCATGAAGGGTTGAAATTTGGCTTATCGCTAGGAGGATTACCTAAATCGGCTAATTTGAGTAACTCCGATTATGCGGCACTTGCTGTGAGTAATGACTATGAAATGTTGCCCGAAAAGACTACCTATATCATACCTGTGGGACAAAATGAAGTAAAAAAGAAGGTACATCATCATCAACCGGTGACTGTAGGAGTAACGTTGTCAATCCCATTAATGCATCGTTTGAGCCTTGAGACTGGTTTGATGTACAGCTATCACAGTTCTGATATGGCCAATGTCGTTGGTTCTACATCGTATAGTAGTAAGCAACAGCTTCACTTCGTGGGTATTCCGTTGGAAATGAACTACTCCTTATGGCAGAATAACAAGTTGAATGTTTATGTCGCAGCGGGTGGACGAGCTGAAAAACTAGTCTCTGGTCGCCAAGAAAACGGGGAGGATAGTAATGGAAAGTCGACTTACAGTAAGGTTAAGATGGAACGATTGCAGTGGTCGCTAAGCAGTCGTATGGGTGTGGAATATAAATTATCACATAAACTAGGACTCTATGTTGAACCGGGAGCTGCCTATCATTTTGACAATAAATCAGATGTTCAGACGATTTATAACGACCGACCAATAACTTTTGAACTAAAAGCCGGTATCCGATTTAATACGAAATAAGCAAATAATAAAAAGAAGAAAGCGAGGCCAGACGGTCTCGCTTTTTATTTAATACCATTGAACGGCACTATTAACACCGCTTCGTTTATCGTATTTCAAGGCGTCGGTCAGCGTGCTGGCATTGCAGCGGAACGTGAAGTTATAGCTTGTATAAGGGGCTAAAACTACTGAGCAACTCATGTTGAAGCAGTGTAGGTCGCGCTGGAGAGAGGCCGTCGTCATACTCAGTTTGTGATAGTCGAAGTCGTAACCACTGGAGAAACTGATATTCCAACCGTCGCTGATGCGCAGATTGCCACTCACGTTGAGAGTTTGAGAGAACTTATATGGATAGCGCATTGTCTTTGTATTGAACGTACCGCCAGTGTTTTCGCGCATCGTAATACCATATCCGAAAGTCAAAGACCAAGGCATTGAGAAAGTCATATAGCCATTGTCGTCGGTCTCGGCTTTACCTCTTTTCTGCTTAGATTTAGCACCTCGCTGGCCTTCTATCATTTCGTCATCAACGTTACTCTCTATGTCTGTGTCCACACCTTCGGCATCAGGATCGTTCTTCTTTCGCTTTTTGTCGTCTGCATCGTCGTCACTTCCACCGCCAAACCATTTCTTTATCTTTTCAGGATTGAGTGTGAAAGAGAGGTTTTGCGACATTCCTTGGAATCGACCGAAGCGTCCTCGTCCCCATTCCGTGTGTGTGCCGACGAATGGCTTGCCATCTGCGCCAAGCTCATAAGCGTAAGTTGCGAAGACAGCATTCATATTAAAGGTGTAGCTCTTCCACCATTTCAGACGGATATTCATACTCAAATCACTCCAAGGACGTTCCTTTTCGGCAGCATTGTAAGACATGTTGAGGCCTAAATTATCAATGATACTAATCTTCTTAACGCCCGTAGAATCTTTGTCCGATTTCACTTTCATCTCGATATTATTGTCGATGGCGAAGCTGATACTTTTGGTTTGACCTATTGATGGAACTCCATATCTAGAGTCGGAATAAGGAGAATACTGCTCCCAAGTGACGTTTCCATTGGCATCGGTCTTTTGATATGAATCCCAATATCCATAACGACGTGCACCGAAGTCGGGCGCATAGCTGAAGTTGATGGTTGGTGTGATGACATGACGGATGGCTTGTACCTTGTCGCCGAAGAGCTTACGAGAGGGAATAAACCTACCATATAGCTTGGTACTTGCACTTACGCTGAGGTTCCAATTGTAGAGATTGTGGAATCCGTAAGTCGTATCGGCCACCTCTTTTTGTGTTGCTGTGTCCCATGAGCGCATTACCTTGCGAGCCGTCATACGGTCTTGGAAGTTGAAAGAGGGTGTCACGTTCACTACATTAAAGAGCGAGAAGCTTCCTGTAATGGGGATGTTGTGCGACATACCGTTCTTCCATTCCTTAATCAGATTGGCGTGGAGTAGGTGGTCTTCTTTAGTTCTAATGGTGTTAGAGAACTGTCCTGTATAGCTTACCGAGATTTTTTCGTACCACCGTAGTTTTCCCGCTACGCTCTTACGGCGGAACGGATAGAAGCGACTCAAGCTGGCATTGAGGTCGGGCAAGGTCATTTCAATGGTTGAATCTTGCATGTTCTGCGCTAAGTTGGCAGTACTGCTCAAGGTCAATCCGATACTGGAAAATGTCGTACTCCAGCTTACCGAAGAGGTTCGAGTGCTTTGTGTGAGCGTGTAGGGATTGTATAGACTGTTCAGATTATTGCGCTCATAGCTCGATGTAGCGAAGTTTACGCTAGCCGAAAGCGAGCTATAAGGATTGGCTTTAGAGTCTTGCCGGTGGCTCCACTGAATCTTAAAACTCTTCTGTTTGGAGTAATCCGGCAGTCCTTTATCGCCTGTTCTGGTATCTTGGTAACTCAATAAGAAACTGCCACTGTATCTATAACGCTTGCGGTAATTGCTTGCCGCACTCAGTCCCCACGACCCTTTTGTGTAGATTTCTCCTAAGAGTTTTAGATCCCATTTATCGTTTATGGCAAAGTAATATCCACCATCTCTCAAGTAGAAACCACGTGTACTCTCATCACCATACGTTGGCATGATGAAGCCACTGGAGTAACTTTTGGTGAATGGGAAGAAGCCGTAAGGAATCGCAAAAGGCAGTGGCACATCGGCAACAACCAAGTATGCCGGCCCAAAAACGACATCCTTGCCGGGGCGAACCTTTGCTCTTGACAGTGCAATATAAAAGTCCGGGTGTTCTTCATCGCATGTTGTATAACGCCCATGCTTCAAGAATATCTCGCCATTGTCATTTCGTTTCGACAGTTCACTGGTCAAGAAGCCGTCTTGTTGCTTTGTGTATGTGTTTCTGATGAGCCCCTTTTTGGTCTTAAAATTGAAAGCCATGGTATCGCTTTCGTACGAATCATTCCCCATTTTGAATAAAGGAGTGCCGGTAAGTTCCTTTTGTGTGGAGTCTTTATAGGCTCCGGTGGCATGTACCAAGCTACTGTCAAGATTCATATAAATTTTGTCGCTCGTCAAATCCATGGTCTCATACTTCACGTTAGCGTTTCCATAGAGATGTGCCACCTTTGATGTGGCATCGTAGACCAATGAATCTGTAGCTGTATAAGTGACGGGAGCGTCGATTCCATTCTTTTTTGTACGGTTGATGGAGTCTAACTTGATGGAGTCGTCTATCGCTTTGTTATGATGATAGATAGCCAATTGCATGGAGTCCATACGCAAGGTGTCGGGGATGATTCTGCCGAGTGAATCTCGCAAAATGGTGTCGTTCACCGCTGTAGAGTCTTTGGTAGCGGTCTTATGTTTCCTTTTAAAGAATTGCATATTGGAATTTGCCAACACAAAGATGAAGGCAAATAACAACAGTACTATGAACGAACATCTTCTCATAATTCGTACAAAGGTAAGAAAAAAGTGCAGATTCAGTCCCTGCACATAGTATATTTAACGTTTTACTCGAACAATTTACACCATGTGTCAAAGCGAGTTAAGCCGTCGCTTCCAAACTTTTCAAGACTCTTACGAGCTTGCTCTATGGTTTTCTCTCTGTCCAAATGAGTTTTACTGTAAAACTTGTCAGCGTAGCAGATGAGTTGCTCTTCTATCGTTTCGGGTAGGAAATCGCGACAGGGTAGAGGTAACTTTTGTTCTTTTATAGCTATAGCCGAGATGCCCGCACCGGTATGTCTTTCGCATACACGAGCATGTTTGTTGAAGCCTTCTTGCCGCATGAGCTCGGCTCCTAAGCGTCCGTGACAGATATAAGGCTCTGTTCCTGTGCAGTAAATACCCGGTGCATGGCATTTCATGATACCTATGTCGTGGAGCATGGCAGCTTCTTCTACGAATTGTCGGTCGATGTTTAGCTCCGGATGGCGGTCGATAATAGCCAAGGCTTTATCCGCTACGCTACGGCTATGTACCATTAATATATGGCGTAACTCATTGTTCTCGGGATAATATTTGTCAATGATGGTTTGGTAATCCATGAGTTCTTTAGTTCCTATTTAAAAAGGCACAACTCCTTAGATGGGGTTGTGCCTTCTGTATATAGATTGATATGCTTATTCAGCTGTAGGTCTTTCGATGTATGCAATCACGTCTCCCTTACTAATCTTAGCACCTTGCTTGGCGTTGATTTCAACGAGTTTGCCTCCGAGTGCAGCCGGAACTGTCTCGAATTCTCCCCATGGAGTCATGATGTAACAGAAAGCATCGCCCTCTTGGTATTCTTTTCCGATGAATGGTTCTACTGCCGGTGCAGCCTCACCTTCGCCTTGGAATTCCCAGAAAATCTGTCCCTTGACGGGTGAAACGATAGCATCTGCTTTCGCATGTTTGAATGCAGCAGCCTCTTCGGGAGAAACCTTTGCGCCGAGTTTTGCATCTTTTGCAGCCTGCAGATCGGCCAAGAAGTTCTTCTTAGCCTGTCCACTCTTATAGTTGCGATACTGTTCCGGGTGCATAGCAAGCTCGAAAAGCTCTTCTTCATCCTGTCCGTAGTCCCAACCGTTCTCGTCCATTTCCTTTCTGAAATCTTCGAGATTGTTCTTCAACAGTGTGTGTGGATCGGCGTCGGTGAACTCTAATCCTTTGGCCTTAGCCAACTCTACGAGTTCCGAGTCGATAGTTCCGGGTATCTTACCACTTCTTCCAAGGATCATACCCCACATAGAATCATCCATCATTACGAATCTTCCCTTGCCCTGTTCGAGCGTCAGCAAGTTCATCAAAGCGATGTTCTTAACATATTGTGAGAATGGGGTTACTAATGGAGGATAACCTACGCGTGGCCATACGTAAGCCACTTCGTCGAAGAGTTTTACGAGCATATCGTCTACAGACAGTTCCTCGTCGCCTTTCTTCTTGCGCAGATTGTTGATGGTTTGGCGGATACCTGTGAGGTCGGCCATCATGCTTCCCATCATACCACCGGGCAACCCACAACCCAAAAGCAGTGAACTCATCAGTTTGTTTTGTGGGTTGATGAAGTATCCCAACCACTCATCGATGAAGCTTTGAGTCAATGCACGCGCCTTCATATAGGCGTTCATGTTGATTTCGGGCACATCGAATCCTTCGTTCTTCAGCATGCTTTGTACTGAAATAACGTCCGGATGAACCTTACCCCAAGACAGTGGTTCGATGGCAGTATCAATGATGTCGGCACCATTGTTGCAGACTTCGAGGATAGATGCCATAGAAAGTCCGGGACCAGAGTGGCCGTGATATTCGATGATAATTTCAGGATGCTTATCTTTGATAGCTTTAGTGAGCTGACCTAATAAGGCTGGCTGACCGATACCGGCCATATCTTTCAAGCAGATTTCTTCTGCTCCGGCTTCGATAAGTTGCTCTGCAATGGCTGTATAATACTCCAGTGTGTGTACGGGAGAATTTGTGATACACAGGGCAGCTTGCGGAGTCATACCGCCTTCTTTGGCCCATTTGATAGAAGGGATGATGTTACGAACATCGTTCAAACCGTCGAAGATGCGGGTAATATTGGTTCCTTGCTTAGCCTTAACACGATACATCATGGCACGAACATCGTCGGGTACGGTGTACATACGTAGTCCATTCAAGCCACGGTCAAGCATGTGAGTCTTGATGCCGGCCTCATTGAAAGGCTTACAGAATGCGCGTACAGCTTCGTTAGGATTTTCGCCTGCGAGCAGATTTACCTGTTCGAAAGCACCACCGTTGGTTTCTACACGTGCAAAACATCCCATCTCAATGATGACGGGAGCTATGCGAGCCAACTCTTCTTTTAGTGGCTGGAACTTACCTGAACTCTGCCACATATCTCGATAGACGAGACTAAACTGTATTTTCTTCTTCATATTCGTTGAGTCCTTTTCTTTCAAGGGAAGCGGATAAATTTCCCTCATACGTTGAGGTGCAAAATTAGATAAAAAAAATCAAATATCCCACCATCTAATATATTTTTTACAATTATTGCATTAACTTTGCCATACAAAATAAAAAGGTTATGAAATTCCGCACATTGTTTGTTTTAGGCATCGTCTCATTGGCTTTGATGGCTTGTGGGGGAAAGAAAGACGTGAAGGAAAAAAAGCCTAATGGCTTGTTGGCCGGGGCTGAATTGTTACATCAGGACAAAGCTGTCTACGGACTGGCTTGCGAGGGTTGCACCGATTCTGTGGTGGTATTGCTTCCGCCCGATGGCAGCGATCCCGTCACATATAATATCATTGAGGCCACTCGCAACCACCAAATATATGGTAAAGTGAAGATTGGCGACTGGATAACGGTCGTGTTGGATGAGCAGAATAAGAAAGTGGCGAAGTCGGTAGTCGACTTGGATGAATTACGAGGTATTTGGTGTTACGTGGTCATGCCACAAATGCGCGACTATAATAAGATGAGTAAACACCTACAACAAACGATGATGCGCAACATGCCCGATTCAGTTAAAGCCACTTATCTCATCCCGCGTGAATACGGTTTTTGGCTCCGTCGCAACTGGGTGGCGCAGAGTATAGGCTATGTAGGGGAGAAGAGTTCGCTAGAGGATGAAAGTCCGGTAGTCTATCCGCAGTTAGGTTATTTCACCGGTTGGCGCATGTGGAACGGCAAACTGGTGGTAGCCAGATTGGCACATTCTTTTGGTACCAATCCGGGGAAGAATGGTGAGCAGGTTATTTGCGACACTTGTAATATCGACTATTTGCAAAACGACTCCTTGGTATTGAGTAGTGACGGCATCAGTCGTGGTTATTATCGCAAGAATAATATCAATGATGTCAATAAGAAGGCGATAGCGATAGCTGCTATGTTGAAACGTAAAGCATTGAAAAAAGCCACTGAATAGGGTGAATACAAGTAATCTCCCCTATCCCTCTATAGCCCCACTCCAGCCCTCCCCAAAAGGAGAAGGAGAAAGAAAAGAACCTTTTTCGTTCCAAAACTAAAAAACTCATCAACTCAATAACTTAAAAACTGAAACCTGAACTCGTCTACTGGTCTACTGGTAAACTTGTCAACTACCTCATTGCAACGTCTTCCCAGCATTGCTGTCTCGCCTCTTCAGCGATGCTGCATTGGCTTGGCAGCGATGTTGACTCGACTATGCAGCGATTTGGGCTTTTAACTTTTTGAGTTCATGAGTTGGTTAGTGGGTTTTTAAGTTTGTTAGTTTTTGAGTTGATGAGTGATGGGTGTGAGTCACTTTTTGAGTAAATTAGGGATGTGATGCCAAATAAAAAACATTTTCATTTTTTCTCTTTATTAATGATAAATGCTTACTTTTGCACGAAAGTAATATAATGAATCGTCGCTTAAACGTTATTTGGAGTTTGGCAGCTCACTATAAATATCTCATCGTAGTGGTGGTGGGTGTAGCCATTGTGGGCTTTTTAGACGAGAATAGCTTTCGTAAACGCATGGAACTTGAACTCCAAATAGACGACTTGAAGAGTGAAATAGAGAAGTACACACAACAGTACGAAGCTGATACAAAGCAATTGAAAGATCTTCGTCGGAATCCTAAACATATTGAAAAGATTGCACGCGAGCGTTATTTCATGAAAGCCGATGATGAAGATATTTATGTGTTGAGCGACGAAGAAGTGCCTGTAGAAACCAAAGATGAAACAACTGAGTAGATTGCAAAGTGTCCTATTCATGGTAGGCGGTGCACTGATGGTCATCGGTGCAGGGTGTTTTGTGTTTATGTTCCAACAGCAAATATTCTGTTGGGTGTTCCTTTTGGGGGCAGTGTTGTTTGCTGTGATGCAAATGATGCAAACCTATGAGGGGAAAAGTTTTATAGTTCGCCGCCTTAAAAAGATGTTGACGTTGGCTGATATTCTTTTTATTTTGGCCGGAATGTTGATGCTGAACGATGTTTACGGCATCTTTAGACCTTTGTTCTCCAACATCCTAGACTACGTAAACTATATGTATAACAAGTGGGTAGTCATGTTGTTAGTGGCAGCATTGTTGGAGATGTACGCCATGCATCGCATCTCTTCGGAATTAAAGAAAGAAGAGGGCGGGAGCCGATAATACCGATTTCGGATGCACAGGATTGCTCGCTGTGCAATTTATGAAAAAAATATAAAACCGATGTAGAATCAATTAAATACAATGAATTTGTTTTCTTACATCACGAATACACATTACCTTTGCTATAGAACAAGAAAACCGTTTATGAATAAAGTCTTATACGCATTTCTGACTATCATGGCTTTCACCTCCTGTATGAATTCATACAGTGTGGACGGAACATCGAATATGTCTACGCTTGATGGTCGGATGTTGTACTTGAAAGTACTGAAAAACAACGAATTCAAGAAATTAGATTCCTGCGAAGTAGTTCATGGACAATTCCATTTCACGGGGCCTGTAGACTCTGTGAGAATGGCTAATATCTTCATGGACGACGAAAGTGTGATGCCATTGATACTAGAAGATGGCGATATAAAGGTGCAAATCAACGATACACAGCTCACCGTTAGTGGCACGCCGCTTAACGATAAGTTGATGAAATTCTTCAAAAAGTACAATCAACTGAAGAACGATGAGGCCGAATTGGTGCATAAGCACGACCGTGCCATCATGGACGGAAAGGACATGAACCTTGTTAATTCGCATTTGAATAGCGAGGCTACACGTCTCTCTGAGCAAGAAGACCACTTAGTAACAAGTTTCGTGACCGAGAATTTTGACAATGCGCTGGGGCCGGGGGTGTTCTTCTTGGTGACCATAGGTAATCAATATCCGGAGCTGACTCCATGGATTGAAGACATCATGAGTAAGGCTACAGACCATTTTAAGAATGATCCTTACGTGAAGATGTACTATCAAAAGGCGCAGGAAAATCAACAGATAATGACGGGATTGAAAGAACCTAGTGGCGTCACGGTGGCTCCACAGGAGCCTCAAACGACGCCTCTGCCTCCTCCCGGTGCAGCTACCAATGCGGTTCCAGCGCCTACTCCCAATGATTTGGCCAAACCGGCAGAGCCGCAGAATAAGTAACTTCAATATGTATATACAATATCAAGGACAGGCTCTGAGTCTGTCCTTGTCTATAAAATAAGGTGTTATGAGAATTCTTATCACTGGTGGTAGAATCGTCAATGAAGGACGTGTCTTTCCGGGGACGCTGTCTATTGTTGATGATCGTATCGAATCAATCATGGAAGGGGAGCATACATCCCGTGGTATCTACGACAAAGAGATAGATGCCACGGGGTGTTTTGTGTTGCCGGGTATTATAGACGATCATGTACATTTCCGCGAACCGGGTCTTACAACCAAGGCCGATATTGAGTCAGAAAGCCGTGCTGCCGCCTTTGGTGGGGTCACGTCGTATTTTGAGATGCCCAATACCAATCCGCAAACCACTTCGTTGGAGGCTTTGGAAGATAAGTTTGCTTTGGCCGGTGAGAAGAGTCATGTGAATTATAGCTTCTTTTTTGGAGCCACTAATCATAATACACATCTTTTTGAGAAGCTCGATCGCCGCCGCATTCCCGGTATTAAGCTCTTCATGGGAAGCAGCACCGGAGGCATGTTGGTGGATAAGGAGCAAGCCTTGGTCGGTATCTTTGAAGAGGCAAAGCGACTGGATTTGCCGTTGATGACGCATTGTGAAGACACGGCTACCATTACTGCGAACATGGCTGAAGCGCGAAAGAAGGATGACGATCCGTCTATCTTGCTGCACTCACAGATACGTAGTGAGCAGGCATGTTATACATCTACCGAATTGGCTGTGCAGTTGGCACGTCGCTATGGTACTCGTTTGCATGTGGCACATCTTACTACTGCACGCGAATTGGAGTTCTTTGGGGTTGACAGCAACATCACGGCAGAGGCTGTTATTGCTCATCTGATGTTTTCGGATGCTGACTATCAGACGTTAGGGACGCTCATCAAGTGTAATCCGGCAGTGAAAACGGCGACTGATAGAGATGCTTTGCGTCGCGCATTGACCGATGGTCGCATTACGATAGTGGGTACCGACCACGCTCCACATTTGTTGGTCGACAAGAAAGGAGGCTGTCGGAAGGCCGCTTCGGGTATGCCTATGGTGCAGTTCTCGCTTGTCTCTATGTTGCAATTGGTCGATGAAGGCGTTTTGGATATAGCCCGATTGGTGGCATTAATGTGCCATCAGCCGGCTCAACTATTTGAGATTAGTGAGCGTGGATATTTACGTGAAGGGTATAAAGCAGATGTAGCTATTGTTCGTCCAAATGTAGATTGGACGGTGACGGAAGATATTATCCAAAGCAAATGTGGCTGGAGTCCGCTCTTAGGACATCATTTCCATTGGCGTGTGGAGCAGACATTGTGTAATGGTCGACTGATTTTTGACGGTGGAAAATTTGATGCTGATGCAAGAGGAGAAGCGTTGACGTTCAGAAGTTAAGAACCTATAGCAGTTTGGAAAGAAGATGATTGCACGCATGTATATCCCCATCTTGCTGATGATTGTATTGTCCGACTTGTATATCGACATACATTATCTGCGACGGAAGCTGCACCTTGGCGGTTGGAAGCGCCTCCTGTGGTGGCTTCCATGTATCGGTATGGTGGGCTATACGGTGGGGTTGGCAAGTGTTCAGAACTTCGTTCCGGATAACTTAACATGGATAGAAGTCTATTTAATATTGCTTGGTATCTTTGTCGTACCGAAGGCTATGTTCACCGTTTGCTCGGTTATGGGACTTGGTATTTGTCGTCTGACGCATCGAAGGGATAATTGGGGTAATCTTATAGGCTTCTTTTTAGGCATCTTGTTGATATTGATGTTCGTCTATAGCGTAACCTTTGGCGTGCGCCGATTAACGGTTAAGCGTATCGACTTGTATGTAGAAGAACTTCCGAAAGCCTTTGAGGGATATCGTATCGTGCATTTCAGCGATGCACATGTGGGCATGTTTGAGGGGGATAAGGCCGACTTGCTAAAGCGAGATATTGATAGCATCAATGCACAAAGGGCCGACTTGGTGGCTTTTACAGGAGATTTGCAGAACATGCAGCCCTCGGAACTCTATCCGTTTATGGATGTTTTGAGCAGTATTAAAGCTCCCGATGGTGTGTATTCGGTGCTTGGAAACCACGACTATAGCCAATATATCAATGCCGATGCGGCAATTAAAGCGGCCAATGAAAAAGAAATCATTGCCCGACAACGGCAGTTTGGTTGGCAACTGTTGCTGAATGAGCATGTCGTAGTGCGTCGTGGACAAGACAGTATCGTTGTTGTCGGTACAGAAAATGATGGGCGTGCGCCTTTTCCACAGCGAGCTGACTATGTCAAAGCCATGCGTGGAGTGGGGAAGAAAGCTTTTGTCATCATGCTGCAACACGATCCCTCGGCGTGGGACAGGCATGTATTGCCCCTCACATCGGCTCGATTGACCCTAAGCGGACATACACATGCCGGTCAAGTGAGCCTGCTAGGTTTCCGGCCAACGCGCTTTTCGTATACCCAAGACTATGGGCTTTACGAGCAGGCAGGGAGTTATCTCTATGTAACGGCAGGCTTGGGAGGCGTTGTTCCTTTCCGTTTCGGTGCTTCGGCCGAGCTTGTCGTCATCACATTACACCGTTTGGAAAGTAGTAAGAAATTATAAATTCATCAAGAAGAAAAGGAAGATGGTTACATTGTTATATCGCATCTATCAATTATGTATTGCGCTACCGGTGATTCTGATAGCTACAATACTAACGGCACTCGTTACCACTATTGGGTGCATTGTGGGCAATGGACATTTCTGGGGATACTATCCCGGAAGATATTGGTCGTGGCTTATCACGAAGATATTGCTGCTTCCGGTGCGCGTAGAGGGGCGTGAGAACTTGGAAAGGGGGCAATCCTATATATTTGTAAGTAATCATCAAGGAGCTTTTGACATCTTTTTGATTTACGGATACTTGCATCGTAACTTCAAATGGATGATGAAACGACAGCTTCGTAAACTTCCTTTTGTTGGTATGGCATGCGCTGCTGCCCATCATATCTTTGTTGATAAGCGAGGGCCAGCTAAGGTAAAAGAGACCTACGAAAAGGCTCGCGAGACATTGAAGGGAGGCATGTCGATGGTGGTATTTCCCGAAGGTGCACGCACGTTTACAGGCCATATGGGGAGTTTTAAGCGTGGTGCTTTCATGCTAGCAGATGAATTACAGTTACCGGTGGTGCCGTTAACCATCAATGGTTCGTTTGATGTGATGCCGCGAACACGCGATATGAAGTGGGTGTTATGGCATCCATTACGCCTCACCATCCATCGTCCCATTATGCCGAAAGGACGCGGTGTGGAACAGGAATGTGCCATGATGGACGAGGCCTATCGTGCGGTGATAGGTGGATTAACGCCTGATTATCAAGGATATGTGGAAAATCCTGACCAATAATACAATCATTTGATGGCTTTTTTGTAACTTTGCAAATACTCAATAGAATAAAAATAAGCATCATGAATAGCAGTGATAGCATCGTCATTATTCCTACTTACAATGAGAAAGAGAATATAGAGAAGATTATCCGTGCCGTTTTCGGCTTGGACAAGTGCTTCCATATACTTGTTATTGATGATGGAAGTCCCGACGGAACAGCCCGGATAGTGCATCAACTCATTGATACAGAGTTCTCCGATAGACTGTTTATCTTGGAGCGTAGTGGCAAGTTAGGTCTTGGTACAGCTTACATCAAGGGTTTTAAATGGGCGTTGGAGCACGATTATGAATACATTTTTGAGATGGATGCCGACTTCAGTCACGATCCCAAAGATCTTCCTCGGCTCTATGCAGCATGCCACGATGAGGGTTATGATGTGGCTATCGGGTCGCGCTATGTGAGTGGTGTGAACGTGGTAAATTGGCCTATTGGTCGTGTGTTGATGAGTTATTTTGCCAGCAAATACGTACGTATCATCACCGGATTTAAGGTGCACGACACTACAGCAGGATTCAAATGCTATCGTCGATGTGTGCTGGAGACCATTCCACTTGATAAGATTCGATTCAAGGGATATGCTTTCCAGATAGAAATGAAATATACGGCATACAAGATAGGCTTTAAGATTAAGGAGGTACCTGTAATCTTTGTGAACCGCCGGGAGGGCGTTAGCAAGATGAACGGAGGTATCTTTGGCGAAGCCTTCTTTGGCGTGATGCGGCTCCGAATGGACGGTATGTTCCGCAAATATCCGCCGTTGCCACGTGCATAAATGGATATACAAGACGTAAGAAAACATTATAGCACCCAGCCACAGGCGGGTGCTATGCTTCAATTACTCGGAGATGGAACGGCAGAACCTATTTCCTTGCAAGGTTTAATGGCTTCTGCTGCCCCCTTGTTCTTTGCTTCTTTAGCCGAGAAATTATCTCATCCGGTGCTTTTTATTATGCAAGATGCCGACGAAGCAGGCTATTTTTATCACGACCTAACGCAGTTGCTGGGCACTGAACAAGTCTTATTTTTCCCTTCTTCCTATCGTCGAGCTGTGAAATATGGGCAGCGTGACGATGCTAATGAGATACTTCGTACCGATGTGTTGGCTCGTTTGAGCAGCAATCCTCACCATCTTTTCATCGTTACTCATCCTGAAGCGCTGAGCGAACTCGTTGTTTCCAAGTCGTTCATGGACGAACGTTTGCTGCGATTATCGGTTGGTCAACGTATTGATATTACCGATGTTGAAGCCACATTAAGGGAATATGGATTCAACGAAGTGGACTATGTGTACGAGCCGGGACAGTTTGCTGTGCGTGGAAGTATATTAGATGTCTACTCCTATTCGTGCGAGATTCCGTTTCGTATCGACTTCTTTGGTGACGAAATAGACTCCATCCGCACTTTTGAAGTGCAAGATCAATTGTCTAAAGATAGACGTGATCAAGTAGAGATAGTGCCTGAATTGGCGATGCAGGCCACCGATAAAATATCCTTCTTGAAGTTCTTACCTGCCCAATCGGTGATTGTCTACAAAGATATTCTGTACATTCACGACACTATAGAACGCATTTATAAAGAGGGATTCTCGTCGCAGGTAATGACCGAACGTATGGAGGGAGCCACAGAAGTGGAGCAACGTGAGATCGTTCGCAGCATGCAACGAGAGCAAAATCTGCTTACGGCTACGGCTTTTAAAGAAGATATATCCGGTTTCAAACGAGTGGAGTTCGGGGCTAATAGCGACTTGGACAAGTCGCATCGTAAAGATGCAAAGCGGTCGTCGGTGCTTCGTTTTGACATTACACCGCAACCGTTGTTCCACAAGAATTTCGATTTGTTGTCGCAGACGCTGGAAGATTATCGTCTCAAATGTTACACCTTATATATATTAGCCGATAGTGAAAAGCAGCAAAAACGCCTGAAAGACATTTTCGGTAGCGAAGAGTTGCAGAAATACGACATTCATTTCGAGCCGGTCAACAAGACACTTCACGAGGGATTTGCCGATAATAACATGCGTGTTTGCTTCTTTACCGACCATCAAATCTTTGACCGTTTCCATAAATACAACCTGAAATCGGATGGTGCGAGAGCCGGAAAGATGGCACTTACCATGAAGGAATTGCAAGAGATGGAGCCGGGAGATTACATCGTTCATGTGGATTTGGGTATCGGAAAGTTTGGCGGTCTGGTGCGTGTTCCGGCCGAGAATTCGTATCAAGAAGTCATTCGTATCATCTATCAGAATAATGATAAGGTGGATGTTTCCATCCATTCGCTCTATAAAATCAGCAAATATCGCCGGCAAGATACAGGCGAACCGCCTCGTCTGAGTACCCTTGGAACGGGTGCTTGGGATCGTTTGAAGGAGAAAACCAAGAAGCGTATCAAGGATATAGCGCGTGATTTGATAAAGCTCTATGCCAAGCGCAGACAGGAAAAAGGCTTCTCGTTCAGTGCCGATTCGTTCATGCAACATGAGTTGGAAGCCAGTTTCCTCTACGAAGATACGCCCGATCAGAATAAGGCTACGGTAGATGTGAAGGCTGATATGGAGAGCAATCGTCCCATGGATAGGCTCGTTTGTGGCGACGTGGGTTTTGGTAAGACCGAAGTGGCGGTACGTGCGGCCTTCAAAGCAGCCGTAGACAATAAGCAGGTGGCTGTACTTGTGCCGACAACGGTGCTTGCTTTCCAGCATTATCAGACTTTCCGCGACCGCCTGAAAGACTTCCCTGTACGTGTAGACTACCTCTCGCGTGCTCGCACAGCTAAGCAAACCAAGGCAGTATTAGAAGATTTAGAGGCCGGGCGTGTGGACATTTTGATAGGTACACACAAGTTGATTAGCAAGTCGGTGAAATGGCACGACCTCGGATTACTGATTATAGACGAGGAGCAGAAATTCGGTGTTTCGACCAAAGAGAAGTTGCGTAAGCTCAAGACTAACGTTGATACGCTCACCATGTCGGCTACTCCTATCCCGCGTACCCTGCAATTCTCACTCATGGGAGCACGCGATATGAGCATCATCCGT
Organism: Prevotella sp. S7 MS 2; assembly: GCF_000762865.1. NCBI lineage: Bacteria > Pseudomonadati > Bacteroidota > Bacteroidia > Bacteroidales > Prevotellaceae > Prevotella > Prevotella sp. S7 MS 2. The sequence continues at coordinate 66,841 of NZ_JRPT01000018.1, forward strand.
ACCCCACCACCCAACCGTTATCCCATCCATACTGAGCTATCTACTTATGGTCACGAGGTCATAGCCGATGCTATCAACTTTGAGATGAGTAGGAACGGACAAGTGTATTTCATCAACGACCGTATTTCCAACCTGCCGGAGATAGCTAATCTCATCAAGAAACATGTGCCCGACTGCCGTATTGCCATCGGGCACGGACAGATGAAACCTGAAGAACTGGAGCAAATAGTGATGGGATTCATGAACTATGACTACGATGTTTTGCTCTCTACATCTATTGTAGAGAACGGTATAGACGTTGGGAATGCCAATACCATCATTATCAACGATGCTCATAGGTTCGGATTATCCGACCTCCACCAGATGCGTGGACGTGTTGGACGAAGCAATCGTAAGGCTTTCTGCTATTTGCTTTCGCCTCCCAAGAGTGTGTTAACGCCTGAAGCACGACGTCGACTAGAGGCTTTGGAGAACTTCTCAGAACTGGGTAGTGGTTTCAATTTGGCCATGCAAGATTTGGATATTCGTGGTGCCGGCAATTTATTAGGTGCTGAACAAAGCGGATTCATGGAAGATTTAGGCTACGAAACCTATCAGAAGATATTGAATCAAGCCGTTACCGAACTCAAAAATGAGGAGTTTGGCGACCTCTATGCCGAAGAGATTGCGCGTGGAGAGGAAATATCCGGTGGGGAATTTGTGGAAGATTGTGCTATTGAGAGTGACTTGGAGATGTATTTCCCCGATAATTATGTGCCGGGAAGCAGCGAACGAATGTTGCTCTATCGCGAACTTGATAACATCGAAGATGATGATGCTCTGGAGGTTTACAAGCAGCGATTGGTAGACCGCTTTGGTCCAGTTCCGCCCGAAGGGGAGGAATTGATGCAGGTGGTAGCGCTTCGTCGACTCGGCAAATCGCTTGGTTGCGAGAAGATAATGCTACGTCAAGGTCGTATGAACATGCAATTTGTGAGCAATCCGGAAAGTGTTTATTACAAGAGTTCTACGTTTGGTAAGATACTAGACTACATCGGTTTGCATGCCCGACGCTGTGACTTGAAAGAGATAAAAGGTCGCCGACTTATGCATATCTCGCAGGTTCCTACCGTCGGAGATGCCGTGAAGGTGTTGAGAGAAATAAGGGGAATATAATTTGAAAAAATTATCCTTTTATACCAAAGGTAGATGATTTGGCATATTAATGTGTACTTTTGCCGTAGTAAAAAGGAAGTATGACGAAACTATATTTGGTGCGCCATGGTGAGACGGTGGACAATGTGGCGCAGATTTTACAAGGACAAGGTCACGGACAACTGAATGAACGCGGACTGGAACAGGCTCGTGAGGTGCGCGATAAAATGGTTGGTGAACAAATAGACGTATTTGTTGCCAGCGATTTGAGGCGTGCTATAGATACTTGTCGCATCATAGCCGAGCCGCACGGATTGCCGATTGAGACGACGGTTTTATTGCGCGAGCGCGATTGGGGGAGTTTTACCGGTCGGTTTATTCCAACATTAAAAGATGTGGAATGGCCCGACGATATAGAGACTTTGGAGCAGATGAAATCGCGTGCCCAGAACTTTATCACTTATTTAAAGTTCACTTATCCTGATAAGACAGTCTTGGCCGTAGGACACGGATTGATTAACAAGGCTATCCAAAGTGTATATTTTCATCGTCCCATGAATGAAATTCAGAAGATGGGAAATGCCGAAGTGCGCGTCTTAGTATTGTAATAGGTTTCGATACATTACTCATAAATAGATTGAGGGCCTCTTGCTGCACAGCAAGAAGCCCTCTTTTTTACTCTCTAATTTTTATTCCTGAATTCTTTTTACTTAAAAAGTCACTCTATTGAGCATATAGTTATGTCTGAATTCTCTTATTGATTATTTGTGTCCGAAATGTCCACCGCCACCGAAGTTGCCGAATGAACGGCTGGGGGCTGATTGTCCTGCAGAACCGGAACGTGGACTAAACATGCGACTAGGAGCACTGGAGCTGCTGTTGAAATTGTTGCGCATGCTGCCAAAACCACCTTGACGTACCGTCGTACGAGTGCTACTTTCAGGGCGACTCATCTCATTGCGACCGCCAAAAGAGCGTGTCGGATCTTGTTGCATTCTATTTCGGCTTCCGAAAGAGCGTGTTGGTCTAGACTGCATATCGCTACGGCTACCAAAAGAGCGATTTCCATTTTGCTGCATATCACCACGTTCTATGTTTGAACTGTTAAAGATGCTGCGTTCACCATTGTTCATCCGCGAGCGGTCTGTGTCCATCCGGCGCTGTCCATAGTTATAGTTGCGGTCGCCATAGCTACGTCCTCCAAAACTGCGGTTGCCGAAATTGTGGCTACGACCGAAGTCTCCACCGTTGAAACCATCGCGCATTCCGAATCTTCTAGAACTTGGGCCGCCCCATGTACGTTCTCTGTACCATGACCGACCGCCATTCATTCGCCAGCTGTGTCCGCCACGATAGACGGTATAGAAAGTTGGCCGACCGAAGTAGAAGTAGTCACGTCGCGGGTAGCGAGCGTAGACTCCGAAGTGCCAATAGCCTCCATCCCAGTAGAGCGGACGGTAGAAATAGTTAGCTGCACAATAAGCTTGATATTGCCAATCGAGCAAAATGTAGCTTAAATCCAGATTACGCTGAGTCCAATAACTTCCATAAAGGCTGTTATAGTCGGTTACTCCTAGCAGGTAGTCAAGATTTATTTCATAGGCAGCTTCGTACTGCTCATCGGTCAGATTAAGCTCATATGCCATCTTGTCTGTCAGGAAAAGCGCCTGTTCGCGAGCTTGCTGATAGCTCATTGCGTTGACAGAAACTGCTGTAGTCAGCAGAACTACAAGGGCTAATATCAACTTTTTCATAATCTTATCTCTTTAATTGTTCTATTCGTTTATTTATCTGATGCAAAGAAACGAAGAATATACGAGGATGAAAAAGGTTTTTCCCTATGTGGTAGGGGATTTTCCCTAAAGGTGAATATGTATATATAATAAAGGTATATATCAACCGGCTTATAAAAAGAAGCTCCCTCCGACTCCCCCATAAGGGGGAGAGTGATAGTTTAAAGTTGGTACATAGACGAATAAAGAAGTGATGGTAGAGACGGAAAGTTTTCCGTCTCACAAGGTAAAAGGTAAGAGGTGGAGGTGTAATACAGAAGCATTTCTGTCCAAAGGACAGCCCATTCATAGCCGTAAGTCTTTTAGGCTTACGGCAAAAAAAGCAACTATAACCGAGCCTGAAAGGCTCCCCCTTTCCGTGTAATATCTATCATTAAAGGGGGATATGGGCAGTCTTGTCAGACTTCATATAATAGATAGAATCATAAGGGGGAGTCTTTCAGGCTTGAGCAAGGGCTTTTCAGTATTGCTGAGAGGGCCAGTCAGCAATGCTGCGAGAACGGTTCAGTATTGTTGCGAAGCCGGGGCAGCAAGTTGAGGGTGAGAACTTGAAATAGGAAGCAGGGCTGTATAGATTAACATACCGGACGGTATCGAAGTTAAAAGAAACTTCTAAAAGATATCATGATTGTTTTGTCGATGAAACAAAAAGGTGCTATTTCTGTGCTATACACGAAACAATAATGCAATTATGGTAGATAAAAATATTCAGAAATCAATTATTGGTGATTTCTTTAGATAGCATTCTGTCTTAATAATAAGCCCTTTACAGCATACGCTGTAAAGGGCTTATTATTGATTATAGAAATGTGGTTAGAAGTCCTTATCCCTAAAGGTGGAGGTGGGAAGAAGGCTGGAATTCACTAGATTTGCCCTTGTATAAGGTTGCCAACCATAGCGTACATTCACAGGTTTGACTACTTGTTGACTCCAAACCTTTACTTGATTACCTTCGATTTTGGCTTGTGCAGGATGGTATAAACCGTCTTCTCCGGCAATTTCAAAGCTGCGAATAGCTTTACCATCCGATGTTCTGAGACCATCGGCAAAGTCGAATGACACGTAAGCGGCACCATCGTGATAGTCCACATGATTCATGAATGGACCTGAAGGGACAAGCCGATGCCCGTAAGTCTTGGCCAAAGCCCAACGAGCCAAACGTTGTCCGATGGCCATTTTATGTTTAGGGTGTACGTCGAGCGAGTCGCCTATGTCGCTGCTGACAGCCATTCCCGTGTTGGGAATCGTTCGCAGTTGTCGGCGTTGTACATCGCGGAACCATGGCCAACTAGGTCTGTCCAAACTTGATAACTGCACATAATAGAAAGGAAGATTGGCGTTCCAATAGCTTCGCCAACTGCCTACCATGAGCTTAAAGAGGCTGTCGTAGGCTTCCATATTGTGTGCATTAGACTCTCCTTGATACCATGCCACGCCTCGGATGGTGTAGTGGGCGAGTGGTTCGATGCCGGCTTCGAAGAGATAACAGGGCTGATAAGGGTGTCGTTGCAGTGGGTTGGTCTTCAAGTTGATATTTTTCGACATGCGTTCACGTACCCATGGTTGGATGAAATCGTTTTTAGTAGGCTCTCTTAGAATGTCGGGAAAGTCGTTTTCAAGTGTCTGTCGGGGTATCCAAGACTCTGTCGGGGAACCGCCGATGGCGTTACAGATTACTCCGATGGTCACTCCAAGAGTGTCGGCCAGTGTTCGTGCAAAGGCCAAACCAATGGCAGAGAAAGCCGGGGCTGTGTTTTCGTTGCAGGCTTGCCAACCTTTATCGGTGTAATATTGCAGTCGGTTGACTGAGTCGAGAGCCGATATGGACCACTCGGAATTTGTCGTTGCCCATTTCTCTGTCATGTTAAATAGTCGTATATCAGGTTTTTGACTACTATAGTGGAGCATGTCTTGTTTCTCATCTGGAGCTAGTTGGGCGGTACGGAAAGCCATGTTTGATTGTCCGGAGCACAACCATACTTCACCGATGGCTACATCGTTGAATTGCAGTTTCTCTTTCTTTGTCTTGATGGTGAGTGTCAAATTCTTTGCAGCCTGCATGGGTAGGAGAGTGGTACTCCAATGTCCTTCTGCATTAGAAAGGGTGTGAATGGTCTGTTTTCCCAACTCTATGGTCACCTCGTCATGACTGTTTGCCGTTCCTTCCATGTGGATGGGAACGGAGCGTTGGAGCACCATTCCGTCGGTATAAAGGCGTGAAACGTGTAGCCCACCCATGTCTCCGGTGAGGGCGCTATATACTTTTCGGGCTATCAATCCAGCTCCTTCGGCGTTGGGATGAAGTCCGTCTGGAAATACATCAGGCCGATTGTAAAGTGCTTCGTGCAGGTCAATGAGTCCTACATTGGTTGTCCGTGCAATGCGTTCTATTCTCTGTTGTATCTGATGATGCCAGTCGCGAGTACCCGATTTGAATCGACGATGGCGGTCTGAGATGGGTGTTAGTCGACAAATCCATACTTTACATTTTGGATTAGCCACCTTAAATGAGTCGATAAGTGCACGGTAATCCTTGATAAAATCGTCCGAATAATTAGGCCATGCACGCGGGTCGGTATCGTTTACTCCTAAATGTATGATGACTCTATCGGCCTTAAAGTCGAGCGCTTGTCGGTATTCCGGTTGCGCAGTATAGGGTCGATAGGCTCTATTGATGAGTGTTGCACCCGACCGTCCGAAGTTCCTAACCTCGTAATCTTTTCCTAGCAACGCCTGAAGTTGCACCGGATAGCTCGTATGTTCACGGTCTTTGAGGCCGGCACCGTACGTGATGCTATTGCCCACACATGCCACCTTGATGGGGCGACGAGCGTCTATGCGTAGTAAAAAACTGATGAGTAAAATCAATATGAGCAGTGTTTTCTCTTTCATGCTGTAAGAGGTTAAGTTGGAAAAGAAGTATAACGAAAACTCCCTAATACCTGTTTGGTGAGATATTAGGGAGCATATAGGGATATAGAATTAAATCTTTACGTTGGGAACGTTGACTAGGTTGCTCTTAATCTCAGCGTCGGAAACACTGTAATTGTGCAAGTCTCCGTTGATATAAGAGTCGTAAGCAGTCATATCAATAAGCCCATGACCGGACAAACAGAATAGGATGTTTTCTTGTTTTCCGGCTTCCTTAGCTCGTAGAGCCTCTCGGATGGTAGCGGCAATAGCATGACAACTCTCCGGTGCGGGGATGATACCTTCGGTTCGAGCGAACAACATACCGGATTCAAAGCTTTCCAATTGGGGGATATCTACGCCGTGCATATAGTTGTCACGAATCAATTGACTGATGATCATACCGGCTCCATGGTAGCGTAAACCACCTGCATGGATGTTCGCGGGTTTGAAGTCGTGCCCCAAAGTGTACATAGGTAACAGTGGAGTATAGCCAGCTTCGTCTCCGAAATCGTATTCAAACTTACCGCGAGTTAGCTTCGGACAGCTCTCCGGTTCGGCTGCGATAAACTCTGTTTTCTTGCCATTGAGGATGTTATGACGCATGAATGGGAAAGCAAGACCGCCGAAATTGCTACCTCCACCGAAGCATGCAATCACTTTATCGGGGTATTCTCCAGCCATTTCCATCTGCTTTTCAGCCTCTAGGCCTATGACAGTTTGATGTAAAGCAACGTGGTTGAGCACCGAGCCCAGCGTATATTTGCAATGCGGAGTAGTCGTTGCCAACTCAATAGCCTCGGATATGGCAGTACCCAATGAGCCGAGATGGTTAGGTTCGCGAGTGATAATGTCCTTTCCGGCACGGGTAGACATGGAGGGAGAGCCCTCTACTGTGGCACCGAAGGTACGCATGATGCTAGAGCGATAAGGCTTCTGTTGCATGCTAATCTTTACTTGATAGACAGCTGCACTCAGCCCGTAAATGCTCGCGGCATACGACAATGCGGCACCCCATTGGCCTGCTCCGGTCTCTGTAGTGACGTTGGTGTCGCCCTCTTGCTTACAGTAATAGCACTGAGGAATGGCAGAATTAATCTTGTGAGAGCCTAGTGGGTTGGTACTTTCGTTTTTAAAATAGATATGAGCAGGGGTATCTAGCGCCTCTTCCAAGGCATAAGCGCGTACCAACGGAGTCGAACGATAGTAGCTATACTTATCGCGTACCTCTTCGGGAATGTCTATCCAAGCATGCGTACAATCCAGTTCTTGCTTGGAACATTCGGCACTAAAGATGTGCGACAAGTCTTCCGCGCTGAGTGGTTCGCGCGTTTTGGGATTCAATGGAGGCAATGGTTTGGTAGGCATATCGGCCTGTATATTGTACCACTGTGTGGGGATTTCCTTCTCTTGAAGGAGGAATTTCTTCTGTTTCATCTCTACCTTGTTTATAAATCATTGCAAATATACTGCTTTTTTGACAGTTAACAAGGCTTTTCTCTGAACTTTTCTATTACAGAAAGAAAGTAAGGATTGTAAGTAAAAAAGTGTGTTTTTAAATGTGCATGGATTTGTCTGCTTATTTAAAACAAGCTATCTTTGCATCCATGATGATACTTTTCACTGTTTTGATATACTTCTGTTGTCTGCTGGTGTTCAGCAGATTGACAGCTCGCAAGTCCACCAATTCCATCTTTTTCAGTGCCGAGCGCAGGTCGCCTTGGTATATGGTGGCATTTGGAATGGTCGGTGCTTCTATTTCGGGAGTGACTTTTGTGTCGGTTCCGGGAATGATGTTGAAGACCGATATGACCTATTTACAGATGTGCGTGGGCTTTATCTTCGGCTATTTAGCAGTGGCTTTCCTGCTTTTGCCAGTGTATTATCAATTGCGAAAGCCCACTATTTATTCGTATTTGCAGCAGCGATTGGGCAATCGGTCTTACCTGACGAGTGCGTCATTCTTCCTCTTGTCGAAAATGACGGGGGCTGCCGTTCGCTTTTATGTAGTTTGTATTATCCTACAACGGTTCGTGCTCGACGACCTCAGAATACCTTTCCCGGTAACCGTAGTCATCATGGTAGGATTGATATGGCTTTATACTCATCGTGGTGGAATCAAAACGTTGGTGTGGACAGACACTTTCCAAACCACTTGTATGTTTGCTGCTTTGCTCCTTATTATATATAATGTGATGGGTGAACTGGGTTTCACGTTACCGCAAGCCGTACATGCCATTGCGACAGATACGCATAGTAGAGTGTTTGTTTTCGATGATTGGGTAAGCCGGCAGAACTTTTGGAAGCAGTTCATGAGTGGTATCTTTGTGGTTATAGTGATGACCGGACTCGATCAAGATATGATGCAGAAGAACCTTACTTGCAAGACTTTGCGCGAAGCACAGAAAGACATGTGTACTTATGGATTGGCTTTTGTACCGGCCAACTTACTCTTTTTGTCTCTTGGTGTCTTGTTGACACAGTTGGCAGCAAAGCAAGGTGTACCCCTCCCGGCGATGGGAGATGAACTCTTACCCATGTTTGCTGCTACCGGACGACTGGGCATTACGGTGACAATCTTGTTTACCATAGGTATTGTGGCAGCCAGTTTTTCGAGTGCGGATAGTGCATTAACGGCTTTGACCACAAGTTTTTGTGTGGATATAAAGAACCGAGCGGAAGACGAACAGTTGCGTCGTCGCACCCATAGGGTGTTGGCATTGGTGTTTGTGGTGTTCATCCTGATATTCCGAGCATTAAACTCTACCAGCGTATTGGATGCCATCTATGTGCTTTGTTCCTATACTTATGGTCCGTTATTAGGGCTGTTTGCCTTCGGATTATTGACTCGTAGACCGACCAATGACCGCTTGGTACCGTATATTGCTGTCTTAGCTCCCTTATTGTGTTTTGTCGTTGATACGCTATGTAGTCGTCTTTTAGGCTATAAGTTCGGCTATGAGTTGCTCATGCTCAATGGTTTTCTTACTTTCGTAGGATTGTGGATAGTGGGGAAAGCAACTTTAATTAGAGTACGCAAATAAGTACACTAAAGTTTGTTTATATTGCTGAAGCGTTTTATCAGGTAATAAGGCGATTATCAAAAAAATAGAAGACTTGTTTATGGAGCTGTCAGAGCATCCGTATACGGGAATGGGGAAGCCAGAGTCTTTGAAATATCTTCCAAATATGTGGTCAAGAAGATTAGATAAGTATACCATTAATGAAGATGTTGTTTCTGTCTATGTAGTCTCAGTGTTGGGACATCATACCGATAAATAAAATGATAGTTAGGAATATGATTATACCATAAGGAGGCGGTGTCAACACCGCCTCCTTATGGTATAGATGAGTCTCTAGCCTTATAAGAGTTCTTCTATTTGCTTTTCAATATTCGAGATTTTCTCTGTAGGTTCAAATCGAGCGACCACCTGTCCCTTTTTATTGATGAGGAATTTGGTGAAGTTCCACTTGATATCAGCTTTTTCTTTGTAGTTTGGATCGGCTTCGCTGAGCATCTTATCGAGGATAGGATAGATGGGGTGAGACTCGTCCCAACCGGCAAATCCCTTTTGTTTTTTCAAGAATTTAAATAAGTCGTCGGCATCGTCACCGTTCACTTTTACCTTCTTAAAACGTGGAAATTCGGTACCATAGGTCAGTTTACAGAAACTGTGAATGCTTTCGTCGGTACCCGGAGCCTGCTGGCCAAACTGGTTACAAGGGAAATCTAAAATCTCAAAACCTTGTGCGTGGAATTTCTCGTAAAGTTTCTCTAGTTCTTCGTATTGGGGGGTAAAACCACATTTAGTAGCTGTGTTGACAATCAGGAGCACTTCGTTAGCATATTCCTTCAGTGACACTGGGCTGCCTTTTCTGTCTTTGACGGAGAATTCGTAAACCGTTTTCATCTTTTTCTTTATCTGTATGTAAGTATAAAATATTTTTCGTTAGCTGCAAAAATACAGAAAAATAGCGATAAGTTGTCATGCAATATGCTAATTAAAGTTATTTCAAGGTAGGGAATTACCATGAAAGAATAGGATAATCCCTACTGCTTTATATGGGAATATACACGACGTCTTGGTAAACTATATCTATCTTTGCAACAGAAATAAGAACAAAGAATTAATACACAAAACGAATATAATTATGGAGAAGATTTCTACACTCATGACGATGATAGCGATGGCTGTTCTGTCATTCTCTTTTGTTTCTTGCGATGAAGATGCAGAGATTGGATATACGCTTGAGGGTACTTGGAAGGGTAATATGTATGTATCGTCTACTTATTCCGGTCGCACTTACGATGCTACCTACTCCGAAATAGACTTTACTTCCGGCATTTGGGTAGACTATTACAGCAATGCTCCGTACGATTATATTGCCAACCACATTACTTGGACGGTAAACAATGGAACGATCTATGTACACTTTGTAGAAGAGAATACGGATATTAGAATCTTTGACTATAGCTTGAGCGACTACTATTTCTCTGGTTCTATCTATTCCGGAAACCAAACTGTAGACTTCCGACTGACGCATACGTCGTCTCCTAATTGGTCGGGCTACTACTATTATGGTTATGATGACTGGTACAATTCTTGGGATTCAGGCTACTATGCTAGAGGATATAACGACGCAATGAGTCGCTCGGTGAAACCTCAAGTAGAAGCTCCGAAACGCGTATTCAGAACGAAATAAGACAGGCGAAAGCGCCATCTGTAAAATAATGAAGCGGATGTACTCACAGAGGTGCATCCGCTTTTGATATGCAGTAACTTATAAACTCAGTGACTAAAAAAACGATCTTGGTTTGCTGCAACGGCTTTTCAGCATTGCTGTATGGATTGTTCAGCGATGCTGCCTCGACTCTGCAACGA